>CAMWWR010000038.1 GCA_947178045.1 uncultured Clostridia bacterium | reverse complement strand
GCAAATCCGTGTGCATCCGCCGGAGGCTCTGAGGAAGCGATGATTTAATCAGCGCTTCCTCAGCATTTCCCTGATTTTATACGCAGGGAAGAAAAAACTTTCCCTGCTCGATTCAAGAGCCAGGAGCATCGGGAAAAATGGAGGAACAGGAAAATGGAGAAACGGAAAAAACGGGAAATCCTGATCGTCATATTGCTGGTTTTCGTCATAGTTACAGGATTTGTGCTCAAATCCTATCTTACGCCGAAGAAAAAATATATATTTACAACGCTGTGCTCCCTCGACGGGAAACGGGTGGAGGCGGTTTTTGAAGTTACATGGCATCGGCATCTTCTGGCGCCGACAGAGCTCGAAGGAATGATTGCTGTCGACGGTATCGTTTACCGGGGGAAAATATCGGGTAATCGAACCTTTGCCGAGCAAATCAGGGCGAAAATGAACGGGGATGTGATCGTTCCGCATTTTGTGATCTGGCCTCAGCACAGCGTGGAGGATGCCTTTAAGAATTATGTATGGCTTCCGTATGCCAATTCCAGCTCTGCCTCCGAGAATTTTCAACTGATCTGTTTATACTCTGCACGGGATGTTACCCTGTATTACGGTCCGGCGGAAAATGCAGAAGAGGCGCAGGCAATTCTTGAAAAAATGGTGAATGGGAGCTGATTAAGAGCGGGGAAGAAACGATACGGCATTGAATAATCCGAGGCAATTTTACTTTGCTTCTGCTCCGGCAGGCAGCAGCACCTCCAGCACCCCGCGGAGCGTCTCTGTTACATAATCTGCCTCATACTCCGCGCTGCGCGGCTCCTGCATACCCCCGAAGCCCTGGCGCACCCAGATCGTTTTCATTCCGAGGGCTTTCGCAGGAAAGATATCATTGTCTAGGCGGTCGCCCACCATCACGGCCTGTGGTGCCCTGCAGCCCGCTTCCTCCAGCGCGATTTCGAACAGACGGCGGTCGGGCTTCATGCAGCGGTGCTCCCAGGAGGAGACTACAACGTCAAAATATTGCCGGATGCCGTACTCCTCAAGCCGCTCCGATAGCCCCGCGCTCTGGTTTGCAATGACGCCGAGCCGATACCGGGCAGACAGCCGCTCCAATATGTATGCCGCATCCTCGTACAGAGCCTCGAACTCCCTGCGGTACGGCGCGGCCTCGCTGAAATGGAATTTTTCCACCACTGTGCGGAATTGCGGCAGATAGGCGCGCGATGCGGCAGCGATCTCATTATAAATGTCCTCCGCGGTCAGACCAAGCGCCCTTGCCTGCGCCGTCTGCGCCTGCTCTGCGCAGCGCTTCTCCCAGGCAAGGCTCTCGTCAGCCAGCGTGTAGCCCATATCAAAGAAAATATATTTCAAATTCACCATGTCAGGCATCTTGTTTTTTCCTCCTGTGAATCCTGCGGATCTGTCTGCAATACTGCTTCAATGAAGAGTTTGAAGATGTTTTTCGTTCAAGCTTCCTCTGTTTTTTGCGGGGGCCGCTGTCACGATCAGTTTAGCATAGATTTTTGTGTCCGGCAATTACATATTTCCTCATTTTACGTTTTCCACCGTGTCTGCCGTGTTTTTCGGGACGCGGCAGATCTGAAAAAAACAGTTCCATTTTTGGACGAACTGTAGTATACTGGTTATAAGTGGTTGCTGCGGCCCTTTACGGGGCAGGCGGACTGTGCCGGGCAGCATCCGAGTATCATTATTAAGGAGGATTTCAAATGTTAGTATCGGCGAAGGACATGCTTCAGAAGGCAAAGGCCGGCAAATATGCGGTGGGCCAGTTCAATATCAATAATCTTGAGTGGACAAAGGCCGCGCTGCTGACGGCGCAGGAGTGCAATTCACCGATTATCCTCGGCGTCTCCGAGGGTGCGGGCAAGTATATGACGGGCTACAAGACCGTGGCAGCCATGGTGAAGGCGATGATCGAGGAGCTGGGCATCACGGTTCCGGTTGCGCTGCATCTGGATCACGGCTCGTATGAGGGCTGCTACAAATGTATCGAGGCGGGCTTTTCCTCGATCATGTTCGACGGCTCCCACTATCCGATCGCGGAGAACGTGGAAAAGACGAAGGAGCTCGTTGAGGTGTGCGCGCAGAAGGGACTTTCCCTCGAGGCGGAGGTTGGCTCCATCGGCGGCGAGGAGGACGGCGTGATCGGCCGTGGCGAGTGCGCGGATCCGCAGGAGTGCAAGCAGATCGCGGATCTCGGTGTGACGATGCTCGCGGCGGGCATCGGCAATATCCACGGCAAATATCCGGAGAACTGGGAGGGGCTGAGCTTTGAAACGCTCGACGCCATCCAGAAGCTGACCGGCGATATGCCTCTCGTGCTGCACGGCGGCACCGGTATCCCGGAGGATATGATCAAGAAGGCGATCTCGCTCGGCGTGGCGAAGATCAACGTAAATACCGAGTGCCAGCTTTCGTTCGCGGCAGCGACGAGAAAGTATGTTGAGGCGGGTAAGGATCTCTCTGGTAAGGGCTTTGACCCGAGAAAGCTTCTGGCTCCGGGCTTTGAGGCGATCAAGGCGACCATCAAGGAGAAGATGGAGCTGTTCGGTTCCGTGGGAAAGGCCTGAGCTTCCGGCAGAGACGGCTCTGCTGTCATAACATCAGAAACGCGTAAAATGCCGCCGCGCGGGGGAAGAGTATTCCTCCGTGCGGCGGTGTTTGCCGTTTTATTGAAACAGTTTTTTCAGCTGTTCCAATATCCAGAACCGAACGACCGGGGCAGCTTCCTGCGCTTCTTCTGCAGGAGACAGCCGGGCCGACAGGTATGCCGCTTCCGGCAGAATAAGGAGGACGGTATCCGCCCCGGACTCTGGCAGGAATTCCCGGCAGTCAAAGGGAAGCCCTGCTTCCGCGAGGCGCGGGAGAACGGATTCAGATGTATTCCCGTTGTCATCCGGAAACAGCAGCCGGAATTTCTCCTCCGTGAGCAGCGCCCGCAGCTCGTCGCGGGATTCCTCCGGCAGGACGCCGTAAGTGACGTCGACAAAGCAGAGCTGCGGGAAGACAAGGCACCACCAGTTTTTCCCGGAGGCGCTGCCGAGGCGGATCTTCAGGGCGTCGTACTCCCCTGCGGGCAGTCTCAGATCACCGTAGACTTTGATCGGGAAATAGCTGCGTGTGAGCTCGGCGCTGGCGGAGTAGGAGAAGCCCTGGTCTGCAAGTACCTGCGAGGCCGTCCGGGCCAGCTCATCCAGCTGCTCCGAAATCACCTCGATTGCCTGCTCCTTTGTTGTCACATCGGCGAGGCACGGCTTGAGATATGTAAGCACGGCCTCCTTTACAAGAAGCTTTACCTGCTGGTCGGCCTCCGAATTGCTGTCGGCAATGATATGGAGACGCAGCACCTCGTCGGCGACGGATTCCTGAAGCGAGGTTTCACGGGCAAGACTGTCCGCTTCGTCCACGGTACTGCGGCAGCCCATCAGGAACAGCAGCAGCCCGAACCAGAAGTAAAATATAACGCACAGCAGGGCGAGCAGTGCGGCAAAGCCGGGCCAGAGCTTCTGATCCTGCGGCCGGATGATACGGAAATCCGGATCTGTCATTCTGTTTCTCATTTTTATTTTCATTATTTCCTCTCATTCCGCCGCGCAAGCGGCATTTTCAATCCCGAAAAACTTCATACCGCGCGGCTGCGGAACAATATGTTACCGGGAAGCCGAAAGCTGAACTGTAACAACAAAACCGCGCAGGGTATTCACAAGTATACCCGCATCGGAAGGTTTCATTCATGCATCCTCGATATGTTTTTTCTTTGGCTTCTCGGCCAGTTCCATGTGTTTTTCACGGTTTTGCTTGAATAATGAAAAGAATCAGTGTAGAATGTGCAGTAGGGTGTGCGGCAGTATTTTACACATAATGTGAGAGCGGGCTGCCAAAGCAGAATTGCAAAAACAGCAGAATCAGGGCAGGAATCAGTGGGAACGCACAAACGCCGGGCCGCGGAGACTGTGCCGAAAAAAATTGCATTATTAAAGCAGAAAAGAGGGCAGGGGGCCGTTTCTCTGCATAGAATTTTATGTGCGAAATCGTGCTTTTACGATTTCTGTGCATTATTTTTGTTACAGGGAAGTCAAAGGCTGAATTGTAACAATTTTCAATCTGCAGGTTTGTGTCTGCGCGGTCTCCGCAAACCTGCAGGCTGCATTATGGCTTTGTGCAGCAGAGCCGCGCAGAAATGGGGAAATAATGAAGAAAACAGTGGCTGTATTATTTGGCGGACAGTCCTCGGAGCACGAGGTTTCCTGTATGTCCGCAAGGACGATCGCGGAAGCGATTGATCCCGCAAAATATAATGTTTTGCTGATCGGGATAACGAAGGACGGAAGATGGCTGTATGTCGATCAGGTAAGCCGGATAGCGGACGATTCCTGGTATCACAGCAGGAAAAGCGCAGTGCTGGCGCCGGATGCCGGGCTGAAATCGGTGCTCATATTTGACAGCGCGGAGTCGGGGGAGAGCACGACAGTGTCCATGGTGCCGGTTGACGTTGTGTTTCCGGCGCTGCACGGTCTGTACGGAGAGGACGGCACGGTGCAGGGGCTGTTCGAGCTGGCGAAGCTGCCCTATGTCGGCTGCGGAGTGCTTGCATCCGCGCTGGCCATGGATAAGCTGTACACAAAGCTGATTGTGTCGCAGCTCGGTATCCGGCAGGCCGAATATGCAAGCGTTTTCCGGGAAGAACTGAAGGAGCCGGATTCCGTTGCTCTACGCGTCGAGGAGAAGCTTTCCTATCCTGTGTTCATCAAGCCGTCAAATGCCGGTTCCTCCCGCGGAGTTTCCAGGGCGGAATCACGGGAAGAGCTGCTTGACGGGCTTGCGCTGGCGGCGGAGCATGACCGCAAAATACTTGTGGAGGAGGCGGTCTGCGGCAGAGAGCTCGAATGTGCGGTGCTGGGCGGAAGACAGCCGCGTGCATCCGGCGTCGGGGAGATTCTTGCCGCCGCGGAGTTCTATGATTATGACGCAAAGTACAATAATGAGGAGTCCAGAACCGTAATTTCTCCGGAGCTTCCGGAGGGCAAGGAGGACGAGATCCGGAATGCTGCGGAGCGCATCTTCCGGGCGGTGGACGGTTTCGGGCTGTCGCGTGTCGATTTTTTCCTGGAGGACGGTACGAACGAAGTGATCTTTAACGAGATCAACACGCTTCCAGGATTTACCTCAATCAGCATGTATCCGATGCTGTGGGAGGCTCAGGGCATCACGAAACGGGAGCTGGTTGACACGCTGCTGGCGCTGGCGCTGGAGCGGTAGGAACCGGGAGGGGTGTGAAAATGGATTGCCGATTGCCGGTCGGGGTTTTTGATTCCGGCGTGGGAGGCCTGACAGTGGCGAAGGAGATTATGAGCCGGCTGCCGGGGGAGAGGATTTTATATTTCGGGGATACGGCGAGGGTCCCCTACGGAAGCAAATCGAAGGAGACCGTGACGGAATATTCCCGGCAGATTACGAAATTTCTGATCTCACAGGGGGTCAAGGTGATTGTCGTGGCATGCAATACGGCATCCGCGCTTGCCGTGGACACGATGCGCAGGGAATTTGACGTGCCGATCATCGATGTGGTGGAGCCGGGGGCGCGGACTGCGGCGGGTATGACAAAAAACGGAAGCATCGGCGTGATCGGAACCGAGGGCACGATCCGAAGCGGAATGTACAACAAGTATATTTATGGCATTAACCCGGAGCTGAATGTGTACGGCAAGGCGTGTCCGCTTTTTGTTCCGCTTGTGGAGGAGGGATGGGTCTACGATTCCGTCACACGGGAGGTCGCAAGAAGATATCTCGGGGATTTCCGGGGAAAGGATGTGGATTCCCTTGTGCTCGGCTGTACGCATTATCCGCTGCTGAGCAATCTGATCCGGGATGTTGTGCAGGAGGTGCTCGGCGACGGGGTAAGCCTTATTGATCCGGCGATCGAGACGGCAAAATGCCTGAAGCAGCTGCTGGCAGAGCGGGGAGGGCTGAACGACAGCGGGGAGGTTGCGGAGCACACATTTTATGTGAGCGACGGCGCGGAAAAATTCCGCTCGATTGCCAATTCCATTTTGCCGTGCAACGTGATCGAAACAAAGGACGTTGCCATCAAGACGTTTGAATAGCCGCAAAGCGCCGCCTCGAGCGGGCGGAGGCGGCGGAAGGGTGTAAAGCGGATATGACGAAGGATGTGCTTATTACCGTTTCCGGTCTGCAGTTTGAGGCGGAGACGGAGGAGGCGGTAGAGGTGATCAGCCGCGGGGAATATTACTGCAAAAACGGGAAGCATTATCTGATCTATGACGAGCTGTCGGAGGAGGAGCAGGCGGTCTCGAAGTGCATGCTCAAAATTTCGGAGCGTGTGGTGGAACTGACGAAAAAGGGGAGCATTAACGTCCATATTTTGTTTGAAGAGGAAAAGACAAATATGACCTACTACAGCACGCCCTACGGCGATCTGATGCTCGGCATCACGACCCACGGGATCGAGGTGGAGGAGAGCGGACAGCTGCTCACTCTGAAGCTGCGATATGTGCTGGCTATGAATTATCAGCATGTCTCGGAGTGTGAGCTACGGGTGCGCGTGGAGCCGCTGCGGCCCTGATCTGCGCTGCGGTACTGCCTAGAGGGCAAGCTCGAAACAGCTCAGAGTGCAAAACGGCCGCCGGGGATGGAACCTTTGTGTCGCATCCCCGGCGGCCGTTTCTGACTTTTTAGTTTTTGGTATTTTATATTTCTTAGTTTTTTCTCGAGCCCTCTGCCTCGGCTTCCGGTTTCTCAGCTTTTTCCCGAGCCCTTTGCTTCGGCTTCCGGTTTCTCAGCTTTTCTTTGAACCCTTTGCTTTGGCTTCCGGTTTCTCAGCTTTTCTTCGAGCCCTTTGTTCCGGTCTCCGCATTGTCTGCTTTTTTCTTCAGCTTTGCCTGCATGCGCTTGAACCAGCCTTGTTTCACCGGCTTCTGCTCCAGCCCGCCGCGGAGTCCTCTGACATCGATGATATAGATGCCGTTCATTACGGCTTTGACTTCCTTCTTTACCGGGATGAGGTCGAAAATCTTTTCGTCGCACATCAGATTGGCAACCTTCGGCCCGATTTTTGCCTTAACGACCGGAACCTTTGCGCCGCGGAGCGCCTTTGGCGTCTGGTCGACGACGATCTGCGGGAAACCGGCCTCTTTCAGTTTCATCCGTTTTTTGTCGATAACGAGGATGGAATAGGTCTGCGCATTCGCGCGGATCTGCTCCTGGGATGCCTCGGATTTTTTCTGCATCTTATTTGCGTAGATCGCAAGTCCGATAAATGCAACGAGCAAAACGGCAAAAATAATAAGTACAACAATTGCCCATGTCGGCATAAGTAACCCTCCTTGAATAAAATATAGGCTGCAGACCGGCCGGAACGGGGACTGCAGGAAAATATAACAGCTAAATTGTACCATATATAAAAAAAAATGCAACCGTTTCTTGACGAATCCGGCAGTCCGGGATATAATAAAAACACAAGGGGAAACCGGAGACAGTTTCACCCTCAATAAGTGCTTAAGCTACGTTTGTAGCCAGCCGTCATTATTTCCGGTAATGGCGGCTATTTCTTTTCGCCCCGAAAGATCTGATAACACAGACCGACCAGTGCGATGATGAGTATACAGAACTGAAAAAAATCCCCGTATGTAATCATCAGCATCCCCTCCTTCCTTTCGGCCGGAGGGTCAGACTCCCTCCGGTGTAAATGGAGGGTGAAGACCGCCTCGTCTTTTGGTTTCCCAGATTCATTGTATCAGCCGGTTCGGCATTTTTCAACAGTTATGGAAGTGCTGATTAGAGCGTTTCCTGCATCGGCAGGAAGCGTCCGTCGAGCATGACCTGCTCCAGGGCAAACCCTTCGCCCACGATGAGCAGATCCGCGGCTCTGCCGCATGCGATGCTTCCCACCTCGGCCGCCAGTCCGACGGCCCGTGCCGGAAGACAGGTGGCGGCGGACAGCGCCTGCTCGAGCGGAATTCCGAAACGGACAGCGTTTTTGACCGCGTCGAACAATGTGATTGTGGAGCCTGCGAGCGTGCCGTCGGCCAGGTAGGCGCGTCCGCCCTTTACCTCGACGGGCAGTCCGCCTGCTGTGTAATGTCCGTCCGTCAGCCCGGTCGGGTTGATGGAATCCGAAATCAGGAGGATTCTCTCCGGCATGGCGGCAAACATGAGCCGGATGACAGCGGGATGGATATGGATGCCGTCGCAGATCAGCTCGGCATTTAAGCCGCATTCAAATGCTGCTCCAACGACCCCGGGCTCGCGGTGCAGAAACGGCCGCATGGCGTTGAACAGGTGCGTGACATGCGAAACGCCGGCTTCTGCCGCCGATTTTGCCGTATTATAATCGCAGTCCGTGTGAGCGATGGAAATCGTAAAATGCTCCCTGTTATTCCGGATAAAATCGAGCGCGCCCGGCAGCGAGGGGTCGATGTCAAACAGGCGGATCGCATGGCCGGAAAGCCGTTGATACTCGTCAACAAGCAGCTGGGAGACGGGGCGGAGATACTGCTCGTCGTGCGCCCCCCTTTTGGCCGGACCGAAAAACGGCCCTTCCGCATGAATGCCCCGGATTTTTGCCCCAGGAATCCGTGAAACGCCCGGAACCGTGCCCTGTGCTGGCTGCTGAGGAGTGACATCCTGCGGCATGCCCTGTGCCGACCTCTGTGCCTCCGCCTGCAGCTCCATCGCCTGCCGGATATATCCCATCGCCCGGGCGCATTGGCTGCCCTCGTTGGTCATCGTCGTCGCGAGAACGGAGGTTACGCCGTGCCTTGCGTAGAACGAACACATTTGCAGAAGCTCATCGGGGGACGATTTTGAGAAGTCAAAGCCGAGGCAGCCGTGCGTGTGAATATCAAACAGGCCCGGCCAGACCATTTTGCCGGTGCAGTCGACGATTTGTCCGCCGATGCTATCATCGGATACCGGCCCGAAGCAGCAACCGGATTCCTGATTGTTGATACGGACGGCGGATATTTTTCCGCCTGTCACCTCGATATCCGAGGACTGGAATTTTCCGCCAATAAACGCGGAAGCATTTTTTAATACCATGTTGATTTTCCTCCTGTTCAAAACAGTACACAAGAGTGATCCGGTTCGGGGGATTTGCGGATAATGGTCGGTACGTTATCTGTATTGCAGCGCGCTTTCCAAAATAGAACAGAAAAAATGCCTGCTATTTCTTCCCTAGACTCCGGTATTCTGACGGCGTCATATTTATGCGCGCTTTGAATTGCTTCATAAAATGCGGCCCCGAGTTGTACCCGCACATTTCCGCAACCTTTGTGACCGGGAGATTCGTTGTGGAAAGCAGGTGCTTTGCATGCTCCGTGCGGCTTGTAATCACATCGTTTATAACGCTGGTGCCGAACAATTTTTTGTAAAGATGGTGGAAATGGGACTTGCTCATAGTAAGCGACGCGGCAAGCGTTTCGACCTTCCAGTCGTGGTAAGGCTTGCTGTAAATTCTGGAGCGGAGGATGGAGAACTTATCATGATAGGGGGCGGCGCCCGGTTCTTTAACAGAATGCATTTTTTCGCTGAGCTTGATAAAAAACAGCCGGAGATACAGCTCCACAGAATCCGTTTTA
>CAMWWR010000037.1 GCA_947178045.1 uncultured Clostridia bacterium | reverse complement strand
GATTAAATCACGTTTCCTTAACTCGTTGTTTGTTCTATAACTAATATAACACTGTGTAATGTAAATTGCAACCGTTATTTTGCACAAAATTGCAGAAAAAAACACGGGACATTTCCGGTGAACCGCCGTCCCCTCCCTGTCCCGCATTTCTATCCAGCCGTTTCGCCCGGCCGCTGTTTGCATCTTTTTTGCTCTGCCGGAATTCCCCCGGCATTCTGCGTGCTTTAGCCGTTTGTCTCTCCGGCCTCTGTTTGCCGCATTCCGGGCAGTCTGCTGTTTTCCCGCCCTCTTGTGCTCTTTCGCCGCCCTCCAGACATTCGGCCTCTGCTGCTCCCCGGCCTGTCCTCTTGCGCTCTTCCGCCGCTCTCCGGACATTCAGCCCCTACTGTTCCCCGATCCACTCTGCGATTGCCTGGATAGCCTCCTCCGACACATGACTCTCCTGGTCGTACTCCGTAATATCCATGGCTCCGTTCGACGGCATGAACAAGTGATTCAGCCCTTCAAACAGCCGGAAGGAGACATTTTCTTTCCCCTCCAGAATCGTCTGCCAGGCGGCGTAATCCCTGTCCGGATACACCTGAAAATCCGCGCTGCCCTGCAGGATCAGCATCGGCGCCGTCAGCTCCCGCGCAATGGCGGCCGTATCGATTTCCGCCAGCGACGCCCAGTAGTACCCGCATACGCCGAAAAGCGCCTCGGCAAGCGCCGGATCATCCTTGTCCAGCTCCCCTGTCTGCACGCCGGCAACCAGCGCAAGTACCCTGTCGTACTCCTGCCGCACCAGCTCCGCCAGCGCTTCCCGCTCGGCTTCACCGAGCTGCGCCGCCTCCATCGCTGTGATATTCTGATCGTACACGATCTCCCACAGCCCCCTCGGCGACCCCGCCATCGAGATCAGACCCGCCGCCTGCGGATTCTCCTGCACAATGCACGGAGCAAGCATCCCGCCGAGGCTGTGTCCCAGCACATAGATGCGGTTGCCGTCCACCGCTTCGAGGTCCGCTAAAAGACCGATCGCCGCAGCCGCGTCGTCAAGCACCTCGTCCCGTATCGTGACATCGTCCGTCACCAGCTCCGGATACTGATAATAGCGCTTGTTGTAGCGCAGCGTCGCAATGCCCTGCTCCGCCAGCCCGTGGGCGATGTCCGCAAACGGCGCATTGCCCGCCGCCCCGATCATCTCATCCTTGTCGCTCTGCCCCGAGCCGTGCACAAGCAGTACAACCGGAGGCTTCTCCACGCCGTTCGGCAGGGTCAGCAGGCCGTCGAGCGGATGCGCTCCGTCGCCGACGCTCACCTCGTATTCCGTATAACGCTCTGTCTGCTCCGGCTTCGACTCCGGCAGTGTATAGGTCAGATAGATTCCCTCGATCGCGCCGGACGTCCCGTAGGTGATCGAGAGGATCACATTTTTCTTCTCGTACGGTATCTGCGCGCTCGTAAGCACATAGCCGCCAAAATCCGCGATGCTCCCGCTCTCATCGTCCGATGCCGGAGGCTCCGGAAAGGACGCCTCCGCGAGGATCGCTGCTTCCTCCGGAAACTCCGTCCTCTCCCCCGCGTCGGAGAGCGGTTCTCCCAGACCCTGCACCACCTGCTTCCACGCCGACTTCATCGTCCGCGAGGAGAGTGCCCCGGCCAGCTCCTCCGAAAAGGCATCGCACACCGAAAAATTCCCTGCAAGCATCTCCTGCGCGTATTTCAGCGTCAGCTCCCGATAGTACCCGGAAATCTCGGCCGCAGTACCGGAAAGAACAGGGCCGTTCGAATTCTGATCTCCCGGCCCATCCGCCGTTTCCGTCGGAGCATCAGAATTTGCACCTCCCGGCTCCTCGACTGTTCCCGTCGGGCTGCCCGTGCTCTGATTCCCTGCCTGCAGGCCCTGGTCTCCGGGCTCCTCCCCTGAAGCTGCCGGCTTCGGCGTCCCTTCTGCCGGCGTATTCTGCAGCTCCTTCTCTCTGCTGCAGCCCGCCGCACACAATGCGCAGGCCGCACACAGTACAAGCACCACGCACAGCGCCTGAACCGGCCGTTTGCTTCGTCCCATTTCTTCCTCCCTTTCGAACTGCTCCACCCTTTTCCGTGCTATTCGATACTCCGGAAAATCTGCGCGATCGGGGAATCTGACGACAGAATCAGCGTCTTATTCCCGCCCTGCATCATCGCCCGCGCCGCGTCGAGCGAGCGGACAAAGGTATAGAAATCGCTCCGTTCGTTCGTCGCATAGGCCTCCGCCAAAATCCTCATATACTCCGCCTCGCCCGCAGCGATCGTCTTCTCCGCCTCAGCCTTGGCTCTGGAAAGCAGGATGGTGATTTCGTTGTCCGTCGCGTTGCGGATCTTCTTGGCCTCCGACGCACCCTCCGCGGTATAGGTGGCCGCAATATTGTTCCGCTCGGAAATCATGCGCTCATAGACCGCATTTTTATTGTCATCCGGAAGATCCAGGTGCTTCGTCTCCACACTGAGCAGTTCGATGCCGTAGCGTGCGAGCGCATCCCCGATATTGTCCATAATAGCGGCGTCCAGCGCCCCGTCGCGGCCGCTGATCACATCGTTCTGGTTCATGCTGCTGATCACATTTTTCAGGGAATTGTACACGATCGTATTCAGGCGGCTTTCCGCCTCGGCCCGGGAATTCAGCGTCTGCACATAGAGCTTCGGATCCGTGATGCGCCACAGCACAAAGCTGTCCGCCACCATTGTTTTCTTATCCAGCGTGATAACATCGGACGCCTTCAGATCGTAGAGCAGCACCTCCTTATCCAGCGTTGTTGCCGTCTCGATAAACGGTATCTTGAAGCTCAGACCCGGGGTCGTTATCACACGCTCAACGCCTCCGAACCGCTTGATAAGCGTAAACTCATTCTCCCCCGTCTCGACAACCGACGCACTGAGTACAATGAGAAGCAGCAGCGCCGCAGCGACAAGCACCGCGTTTCTGACCGGATGCGGTTGTTTCACACGCGTCACCTTTGCGCCCTCCCCGCCCTTTTTATTATTTGCATAGCTGTAAGAATATGTTGAATCGGAATTTGAATTTTCCATAATTTGCTCCATTTCTTCGCTGCTTTCTGTGTGTTTCAAGTTTGCGGATGCAGCGCAGACACAAACTTGCTTTCCCCCTACTGCCCGTTCGTAAACGGCTCAAGCGGCAGGATGGTCTGCGTCTCGCTGTCCGAGTCGTTGATGATCACCTTCAGACCCGGCAGGACATCCTCCATCGCCTCAAAAAACATGCGCTGCTTTGTGATCAGCGGATTTTTCACATATTCCTCATACATTGCGTTAAATCTTGCCACCTGACCTTCGGCCTCGTTGATTCTTGCCTGCTTCGTCGCGTCCGCTTGCTTCGCGATCTGGTCGGCGTCCGCCTCGGCCGCCGGCAGCGACTCGTTGCGGTACTTGTTCGCGTTGTTAATTTCTGTCTCCTTCTGCTGCTTCGCCGTCTCGACCGCCTTGAACGCCTCAAGTACGGCCGTGGTCGGCGGCTCTGCGTCCTGGATCGTGATATTTACCAGCTGAAGCCCGATGTCCCGTTCCTCCAGCCTCGCGACAATTTTGTCCCTGATCGCCGCCTGGATCTCGCTCTTTCCGTTTGTGATAACGCTGTCGACGTCATAGCCGCTGATGGTCGACCGAATGCAGCTCTGCGTAACGTTCTTCAGGATCTGAACCGGCTTTTCCGACGCGTACAGCACCTTGATCGGATTGCTGACCTTGTACTCCACATAGAAATCCACGTTTACAAAGTTGAAATCCGACGTGATCATCAGCGCCTCCTCCGAAAGCGTCACGTTGGAATTCATGTCGTAGCCGATCGTGAGTCCCTTGATCGTCGTATCGACCATTGTGACCTTCTGCACAAACGGGATTTTAAAGTGCAGCCCCGGCTCGCTCACACACGACGGCACGCCGAACGTCGTCACGACCGCCTGTTCCTGCTCGCCGATCGTGTAAAACGCCTTGCTGCCCACAATCAGCACAGCGACCACGATCACTCCAATAACAATAAATTTCTTCATTTTGCGGATGTCCATGCTGTTCGTTCCGCTGCTCCCGTTCCATTGACGGAACGGCTGGTTCTGTTGATTCATTCTCCATTCCCCCGTTCTGAAGCGCTCTTATTGTCCCGACAGGCGGCACGGGCTGACCCGCGCTGCTCTTTCAGGGAGGCCTGCGCTTCCGTAACTCTATCCTACCACGAATTCATTAAATTCAACCTTAAAAAAGATTAAAAAACGCTAAATTATAAGGGAAAGACAATAATCTGCCATCTCCCGCACGCTTCCGGCAATGGCCGTTGCACCCGCCTTTTCCAGCTCCTCCCGGCTGCCGTAGCCCCAGGTCACGCCGAGACATGGGATGCCCAGCTGTCCCGCGCCCTCGACATCGTATTTCCGGTCGCCGATCATAAGCACCTCGTCCATGTCTTCGACGCCGAGTCTGTCCAGCGTGTAGCGGAGCACCTCCTCCTTCCGCGTCCGGGACAGATCCCGCGAGGCTCCCCCGATCACTTCAAAATAATCCGCCAGCCCGAAATGCTCCAGAATTCTTTCTGCCATGTGCTCCGGCTTTGAGGTCGCCAGCGCCAGCACGAACCCTGCCTCTCTCAGGCGCGCCAGCTCGTCCGCTATGCCGGGATATGCCTGATTTTCCTGCCATCCGACCGGCTCGTACCGCTCGCGGTATTTCGCCGTCGCCTCCTTTGCGCGCTCCTCCGAAAAGCCGCAGCCCTGCATAAAGCTTTCCATCAGAGGCGGCCCGATCACCCAGGTGAGCTCGTCCGCGGCGGGCGGCGCAATGCCGAACGCCTCCAGCGCGTACTGAAAGCATTTTGTGATGCCCTCCTTCGGGTCCGTCAGAGTTCCGTCCAAATCAAACAGCAGATACTTTACCATTCCAGCCTCCTCATAAATATGCCGCCTGTGCGGCGCATTTGCAGCGCAAAACCTCGCCCCTCAAAATTCTATTTCGACTATTCTAGCGCAAACCACTGAATTTTTCAATCTTTATCGTTTGCCCCGAATGTTTATTGATTTCGTTTACTTTTTTCCCGGAGTATGATATACTTATTTATATTAGCGGTCCGGCCGCGAGAAAGGCCGGGTCTGAAAATTCAGAGATTTTCGGACGTTTGCAGACGCCCGCCGGGGCGGGCAAGGGGGAGAGCACTATGAAACAGCCGTTTTACCGCAAACTGAATATACATTTTTACAGCACCGTCTGTGTAATTTTTATCTTTGCGCTCGTGGCGCTGCTGTATCGAAATTTCTCCCGCGGACTGGACGCGGCCTCTGCCGCAGAGCCCGACTTTCTGCCCCTCCTCCGCTCACAGGCGACCCGTTTCGCGTATGAGCTTCTTATTGTACTCACTCTGGCCCTGACTCTTTTCTTTGTCGTTTTTCTGCTTTACCGCTTTCGCATGGACAGGCTGCGCCAGGATTTCCTCCAGGCGGCCGCGCGCTATCAGATCGCCTTCGAGAACCTCGGCGAATCAATCTGGGAGTATGATATCCGCAGGGACGTCCTGAAAAAATCAAACGCCTCGGCCGGTGTGTGCACCGGTCTTACGAACATTCCCGATTTTCGCACCTATATTCTGGAATCCGGCCTTATCAATGTGAATGACCGCGAAACCCTTCTGCATTTTTTTGACAGCTTCCTCTCACATGAGGACATCCCGATGAGCGTGCAGGTGCGCGCCGCGACGGCAAACGGTGAGGAGGCCTGGTACGAGCTCCACGCGCACAGAGTGTTTGACGGCAGCGGCATCCCCGTTTCCGTCATCGGCCGCACGGTCAACATTACAAAGCAGAAACAGAAGGAAAGCGAGAAAAAGGCACTGGAGGGGCAGGACAGCCTGACCCGGCTGTATAATAAGGACACCGTCCGCATGATGATCGACCAGTATCTCGACTCCATCGACAGCGCGGTGATCTCCGCTCTGTTCCTCATCGACCTCGACCGCTTCACAAAGCTGAATGAGGTGCTCGGCGCGTCGTTCGGCGACGCAACGCTGCTCGATCTCAGCACCCGGCTGAAAAAGCGCTTCCCAAATGAAAATATCCTCGGGCGCGTCGGCGGCGATTCCTTCGTCGTCTTTCTGGCCAACGTCCCGTCCATCTCCTACATCAGCGAATGCGGCGAGGAGCTCTGCTCCATGATACGCGATATCTATTCCGGCTCGCCGACGCTCTCCGCACTGACCGGCAGCATCGGCGGCGCCGTGTTCCCTACGGACGGCAGCCGTTTCGACACGCTCTGCGAAAAGGCGGCCCGCGCGCTGTGGGAGGCAAAGCAGCTCGGCAGGGACCGCTGTCTCGTATGGTCCGCGAATCTGGACGACGGCGGCGAATCCCACGTCTCGGATTACATAAGCGAGGATATTTCCAGCGCTCCGTCCGCCCTGGGCGGAGGACATTCCCTCGTCAATACAAACATTATCATGAACGCCATCGAAATCCTGTTCGACTCTCAGGAAAACGACGATACGCTCCAGATGCTGCTGTCGCTGATCGGCACCTTCTACAATCTGAACCGCATCAGCGTCGTGCAGTACGACCATGATTTCCGCACCGCGTCGATCACGCACGAATGGACGTCCCACGCGCGCTACCAGCTCAAGGAGGCCTATCAGGGCGTGCCGTTCGCACAGGACAATTATTACGCCAGATACCGCGAGAGCGAAAACGGCGTTTTTTACTCGGATTCCTACCTGATCCGGCTGCAGGAGGGAATGCTGATCGATCCGATACCGGACCGCAGGGCATGCCCTTATTTCCAGTGCGGCTTTGTTGATCACGGCAATTATATCGGCTGTATTTCAATCGCGGTCAACGACGGCTCGCACGGCTGGAGCCAGAATGAGATCGATTCCCTGACCCTCATTTCGAAAATTATCGGCAGTTACATTGTCCGCCTGCGCTCCATTCGCTACGCGAACTGGCTGTCGAAAAACGATCCGCTGACGGGCGCGTTCAATTTCAACAGCTTTCTCTCCGAGGTGAACAAGCTGCACGCGGAAAAACCGGATCAGGTGCTTGCCATGTTCTACTCCGACATCCGTCAGTTCAAGCTGATCAACGATAATTACGGCTACCAGACCGGCGACATGGTACTGCAGAGCATTACGAATCTCTACCGCACCATCTTTCCGGGCGGTATCCTCTGCCGCATCAGTGGCGATAAATTCGCGCTCTGCACAAGGTGCAGCGACGAGGAGGCGCTCGCCGCAAAGGCAAAGCTCCTGATCTCCCGCTGCCGTCAGCTCGTCTCCCCGCAGGGGGAGGCTCTCCGGCTGTCTCTCGTCCTCGGCATCTATGTGATGAGCGGCAAGGACACCGCCATCACGGCGGTCGACCGCGCCAATATCGCCCGCAAAAATGCCCAGCGGCACGACACCGCCGGCTACTCGTTCTTCACAAGCACAATGCGCTCCTCCCTGATTCTCCAGAAGGATCTGGAGGATTCCATGGAAAATTCCCTGCTGGAGAACCGGTTCCTGCTCTATTTCCAGCCGAAATTCAACATCAACACCCGGACGCTCTGCGGCGCGGAGGCGCTGGTGCGCTGGCAGCACCCGTCGCTCGGCTTCCTGTACCCGAACGCCTTTATCCCGCTGTTCGAGTCCAACGGCTTCATCATTGATCTCGACTATTACATGTTCGAGCAGGTGTGCATTTTTATCCGCGACGAGCTGAAAAAGGGCGCGGAGCTGTTCCCGATCTCCGTGAACTTCTCGCGGGAGCATTTCAAGACCGACGGCCTGCCGGAGAAGCTGAAAACGGCGGTCGAATTCTACGACATCCCGCCGGGACTGATCGAGATCGAAATCACCGAGAGCGCCTTCGCCGTCGTCGACCGGCATTTTGTCTGGCTGCTCTCCCGTATCCGCTCCTACGGCTTCCGGCTTGCGATGGACGATTTCGGCTCCGGCCTGTCCTCGCTCAATCTGCTCTGCGATCTTCCGTTCAATGTGCTGAAGATCGACAAGGACTTTTTCCACTCAAAAACGACGAAAAAGCGGGAGCGCATCGTTATATCCAGCACGGTCCGCATGGCGTCGGAGCTTGAGATGGAGGTGATCTGCGAGGGCGTCGAGACGGAGGAGCAGGCGGAATTCCTGAAAAGCATCGGCTGCAGCATGGCGCAGGGCTATCTGTACTCCAAGCCGGTATCCAGGGAGGAGTTTATTGAGAAGTATTCGCTGTAGAAAAGAGTATTTTGAAAAAAGCTTTCACAGCAGTTTATTCTTAAAAAGGACGCAGAAGATCTGTCGTTATGTCTTCTACGTCCTTTTTTCTGATTTTTTCTTGAATATTTGACAAAATAAGCTATAATATAATTATCTAAAATCAAAAGGCATCCTTTACTGCTTTAAATAAACAACTCTTCATGCAAATTTTGCATGGCAAACAATAAATATCTGGATGACAATTACTCCTTTATACTGCACCTGTACAACCATTTACCTTAGTGGAAGTCTGGCCTTTGCTGAAAATAATGCACATATTCTTGTTTATTCGATTCTATCGCTGGTTACTTCCCTAAGCATTTATGTAATTCGTCCTGCAAATCGAGCTGCTGGTTATCGAACCGCTTACACAATCCTGAACAAAACGTTAAACGAATACGCCGTGAAGAACTGCGACGAAAAAGCCATATCCGAAGCAATTGCTGAGGGTGAAAAAATCATTGCTGAGCAAGACATCGGCCCCTGATTTTCAGGAACCCAAATGCGAATTTCCCCCTTTTCTATATTTACCGCCGCCTACTCATCCACTTCCGCCTCGAGCAATTTCTGTGCTCCTCCGTCCGCCTCGCCGAGCTCCTCGACATTGCGCAGTGCCCTCTGGATTGCCCGCGTCCGCGTGCCGACCAGCTTCTCGATCGTATTATCCACCGTCTGCAGCTGCTTATGCGCCAGGCTGAGGCAGCTCTCGAATTCTCCGAACTGCTTTTTCACCGCGCGCAGGGTGTCCCACACCTCCTGCGACCGCTTCTCGATGGCGAGCGTCTTAAAGCCTATCTGCAGCGAACCTAAAAATGCCGAGAGTGTGGTTGCGCCGACCGCCGTCACCTTATACTTATCCCGCAATTCCTCGAAAAGTGCGGCGTTCTGAACGACCTCGGCGTACAGGCCCTCGGTCGGAAGGAACATCAGCGCGAAATCCGTGGTCTTCGGCGGGACAATGTATTTGTCATGAATGTCCTTCGCGAATACCCGGATCTTCGCGGTCAGCGATTTCCGTGCTTCATCGATCGCCTGCTTGTCCTCCGCGTCGAGCAGGCGGTTGTAATCCTCGATCGGGAATTTGGAGTCGATCGGCAAAAGAAGCGGCGTATCGCCGTTGCCCGGAAGCTTAATGACAAACTCCACCCTCTTGCCGTCCGCGATCTCGACATTAACGTCGTACTGTCCCGGCGCGAGAATGTCCGACAAAAGCTTTTCAAGCCGTACCTCTCCGTATGTACCGCGCTCCTTGACATTGATAAGCGCATTTTTCAGGCTCTTGGTATCCGCGGCCAGATTCTTCATCTCGCCGAGCCCCTGCTGCACACTGTCAAGCTGCCTGCTCACCAGCTCGAAGGACTGGGCCAGCCGCGCCTCGAGTGTTTTCTGCAGCTTCTCGTCAACGACACCCTGCATCTGCTCCAGGCGCTTTTCGTTGCTTTCCTGCAGCTGGCTCATCCTGCTTTCCAGCGTGGCGTTCACCTTCTCCATATTCTCCGTATTGCCGCGCTGGATCGAGGTGAGGCGGTTGTCCATCTGCTCCTGGATTGCAGAAAGCCGGCTGTCCAGCTGCTCCTGAAATTCCCTCAGCTGGCGGTT
>CAMWWR010000036.1 GCA_947178045.1 uncultured Clostridia bacterium | reverse complement strand
TCGCTATATTTTACAATTTCCGCTGCTTTTATCTGGAATACTCTTTCATAAAATTCAATACCGTCGCTGCAAAACCCCTCAAAGGTCAGGCAATAGGCAATCCCGCTGCTGCCACTTTTCTGCTATTGCCATCGAATTCCGTGCAGATCCGCCGTATTTCCGTCCTGCAGACTTTCAAAGCTGCCCTGATCCCCATATAATTTTTTAAACAGGCTGCGCACATAATCCTCGTCGCCATGCGACAAGCATATTACCGGATTATAGTACAGCCGGGTAAAATTGGCTCCTTTCTGCATGGCAACCATCAGAGAATCGGCCATTTCCAGGTATAACGAACTGTCCGCATAAGGAATGCATAAGCCGGACTGCCATATCATATCAAGTCCCGGGCCGGTTATCCCAAGAGCCTCCGCCATATTCATTTCCCGGAAGGTCCGGGCGTTGACAGATGCATTGTCAAAAACCGACGCATAAAAATCTAACACCTTCTTGCAATCTCCAAAATATTCCAGATTAAATGATAAGCGCATAATTCCTCCTCGCAGATATTGCCGTTTCTCTCACTGCATAAAAAAATAGTGCCCAGTCAAAAAATATTATAACAGCCGAGAAAGAAAAATCAACGATATCCTGCGCCGCATTCACGGTAAACACAAGCTTTTCCGCTTGACAGCAAACTGTATCAGTTGTATAATACAGTTGCAAACCGTATTACATCACTAATACAGTCAAAAGGCAAATCGGCACAGCATCGCGGGGACGCATGCCTGCGGCACTGCACGGGGATAATTATAAAAATGGTATCATTTGATGATTTTGTACTGAGGGACGACTGCCCCATTTATTCGCAGATCATCCGGTATGTCAAGCAGGGCATTGCCGCCGGCATAATCCGGAATCAGGAGGAGATTCCCTCCCGCAGGGCGCTTTCCGCACTGCTCGGAGTGAATCCCAATACGATACAGAAGGCCTATCATATACTGGAGGAGGAAGGCGTCATCGTTTCCCGTTCCGGCGCGAAAAGCTTCGTCTGCGCAAACGGAGAAACCGTAAGCCGCATTCGGATGGAGCTGCTCACGGGCGATACCGAGCTATGGGTGAATGCGATGAAACGACTGGGTATGACGAGGGAGGATGCACTCAAATTGGCAGAGGATGTCTGGGGATAATGGTAAATCGCAGACAGGGAGGTATAAGTGTGAAACAGCGAGGTAGCAAAATGAAAAAAGTTCGAAATATGGGCCCGGTGCTGTCCCTCTTTGCCCTGCTGGCAAAAAGCAGTATTTCCAGGATACTGGCGGTCGCCGCCGTTATGGCATTGGCCGAGGGCGCGCTGTTCCGCGGGCAGATTCGCAGCGAAGCAATCATTTCCTTTGAAGGAGCGATCAACAGCAGCCATATCTCCGCAATTTTTCTGGCGGCGCTGGGCGTCATATTTTTAATCCTTGCCCGGACGGAGGGCCTTATGGGCGACAGGAGCCGGAGCACCCTGATGCGGCTGCGGCTGTCCGGCACGAGCATTTTTCTTATAAAAGCTGTCTGGAATCTTCTCTGCCTGGCACTGTTGTTTATAGTGCAAATATGGCTCGTTATCGGGATGGCGGAGGTTCATGCCCGGATCTCGGACCCGGGATATGATTTGCCCTGGATGCTTTTCCTCGCATTCTACCGCGTCAGGTTCCTGCACTGCCTGCTGCCGCTGGCAGAGACAGGAAAATGGGTGTGCAACATCCTCCTGCTCCTGGCGTTCAGCGTGGCAGCGGCCGGCGGTATCGGAAAAAAGAATTTTGTGACGCTTGCTCTTTTGTTTATTCTGGCCACCTGCTGGTTCACCAACCTCTTCGGCAGAGGGCTCGCGGATGCGGCATGCTGCGTGCTGTATGCCGCCGGCATCGGCGTCGGCGTATGGACGATGAGAAAAAGCCTCGCGGCAGATCAATGAAACAGGAAGGGAGGGCGCAGGCCGGATGTTAAAAAAGCGTTTCTCGTTTGAAAAATATTTTCCTCCGGGATATGAATATAGCAAAGAACGGAACACGGCGGGATTCCTGCTCGGATTCGGGGCAGTAATGAGCCTTCACTTTTTCAAAAACCTCCTGCATGCCGCCGACCGCCTGTACGATCATGTACAGTGGCGGCGGGTGCTGAGAGCGGGGGCTGTAGCGCCCCCCTTCCGGCAGCTGGTAGAGGACCAGTGGATGCTCTACATTCCTCTGTTTTTATTTCTCGCCTCCATGATGCTTTACCATTATTTTTACTATTTCCATACGACAAAGAGCATCTATCTGATGCGCCGTCTGCCGAAGCGCAGCGTCCTCTTCAAAAGCTGCGTGCAGGGTCCGCTTCTGTATATGGGAGCGAGCGCGGCACTCCTGGGGGTATTGTATCTGTCGTATTACGGAGCATACCGGCTGGTCATACCGGCAGAATGCCTGCCGTGAAAGAAATCTGAAATCGGAGGGATCACATGCTTGAGATCAAGGCCCTGAAAAAAATCTATTACAACACCTGGGGCGGCGTACAGGCCTTAAAGGGTGTCGACCTGAAAATCGGCCCGGGGGAGATTGTCGGGCTTTTTGGGGAAAACGGTGCGGGAAAATCGACGCTTTTAAGGAGCATACTGAGGCTCCAGTCCTTCGAGGGAGAGATCCTTCTGGACGGGGAAAGGATCTGCCGCAAAAATATTTCCCGGCTGTCCTTCGCCACCTGCGAACACTCCTTTTTTGCCAATCTGACGCCCGAATCGCACCGGGAATTTTACCGGATGCATTTCGGGTGCTTCCGGGACAAACGGTTCGAGGCACTGATGAGTTTTTTTGAGCTGCCTCTGTACAAGGCGCTGAAAAGCTTCTCCACCGGTCAGAAAAATCAGTTTGAAGTGATTATGGCGCTATGCCAGGGGGCGGATTACATCCTGATGGATGAGCCCTTTGCCGGAAACGATATATTCAACAGAGAGGATTTCTATAAGGTGCTGCTGGGGATTCTGGAGCCCGGGGAAACCATTTTTCTTTCCACCCACCTGATCGAGGAGGTGGAACGATTTATCAGCCGGGCCGTACTGCTCCGGGAAGGTCGTGTGGCGGGGGATATTACCTCCCTCGAGCTCGAAGAGCAGGGCAGAACGCTGATGGACTATGTAAAGGAGACTTGCGGATACCGCGCGGACAGAGTGGGCCGTGCGCTGGACAGGCTGACGGAAGGAGAAGAACAGCTGTGAAGAGAAGCTTAATTACCGCATTTATTTTGATGGCGCTGGCACTGATCTCCCTTCCTCTGGCCGCGATGCGGGCGGACAGCGGAAAAGAGCGCATCACGATCACGGAGGAATGCCTGGCGGGCGATCCGGCTGCGGCTGCGGGCGTCACTCTGCAGATCGCGTCCCACTGGGATAAACGCCTGCTCTGGAATACGGAATATACCATCGGCGGCGAAAAGGGCGCGGAAAGCAAATTCACCTTTTCCAAAAAGCAGGCTTCCTGGGGATGGACATCGGACCGGGGCGCGGGCCTCTATTTAAGATTCAGCCCTGCAAACGGCTGGATCTCCACAGGCAGCAATACCAGCTATGACTCGTCCTCCGCAGAGTACTATACCGCTTTAGACGGGGCCGATACCTTATTTCCGGATGCGGTCCGCGCCGTGGCAGAGCGCACGCGGGAGGGGGAGAAGCGCACGGAGACCGTGCGCATCGGGGACTATTACGACTGCTGGCCGCTTGGCTTCACAATCGAGGGCAGCTCCGTTGCTTATGAGGGCTATTATAATGAGGCGCTCGATTATCTGTCGGATTTCTTCCGCATACCGACGGCGGACGCCCAGCTGCAGGTCACTCTGGAAAAGAATGTGACCGGAGACATTATTTCCGTCAAAATGCGGATTATTTCAAACGATGCCTGCACCTCGATCGCAAACCTGTCCGCTTTCGGCGGAGAGGGCATTTATTACAGCTATTACCTCCGGCGTGAGAGCAGCCGGGAAGCCGCGGATCCGGGGCAGAATTACGGGCTCTTCTACTTCCCTTATGAGCAGGATGAAAAAAGCTTTCTCCATATCGACCTGACACAGGTCCGGAGACTGTGCGATCTTCCGGCCGGTCTTCTTCCGATACAGATGCTATTGAGCGAAGAGGGCTCTCTCCTGTACCTGCTCGGAAAAGACGGGGAGGATTACCGTCTTCTCGTCTATACGCTGGAAGGGGGTGCTCCGGTTCTGGCACAGCAGCTTTGGGTATATCGGAACAGTTCCTCCAGTATATCAGCAGCCGGGGCCGCTTCCTCCGGTTCCGCTGCTGCCGATGCGGTTTCCTCCAACCCTGCCCTTGCCGGAACACAGGATGCTTCGGCCCCGTCGCCTTCCTTTTACCGGATGTCCCTTGAGGACGGCGGCATACTGATGACCTGGAGCGACGGCAGCTTCTCCTTTGTGACCCGGGAAGACGGACAGCACCGCTGGTGGTGCGGCGGGAGCTTTCCGGAAAATTCGGAACAGCTCTACTCGCAGAAGCTCTTCCCACAGGAAAATGTGTGTGCTTTCGACGGGGAGCGGCTGGTGCTGGCCGCCTTCGACAGCCTGTACAGCCTGAATGTGCTGCTGACCGTCTGCCGCGAAGGGGAGCAGGTCTACTGCGGCCTGTACCGGCACAGCGGGAATGAGTCCGCGGTCTTTGGCGGCGGCATGCTCCTGCCAATCGGGCAGCCCGACCACACCTGGTTCGGCAGATATTCTCGGGAAGCGCCGCTGAAGCTGCGCATCGGCGGCAGCCCGGCCGGCGAATGAGTTACCATTTACTGCAATCCTTCGCGATGCATTTTCTTCATAAACGGTATAAACAGGCAAATTGCCACAGACATAGAAATCAGGTCTGAAATTGGTGTCGCCCACGCGATACCATAAGCTCCCCAAAAATATTTCAGCAAAAACATGAATGGAACATCACACATACCCTTTCGCAGCAGCGAAAGTATCATTGGCTGAATTTTCCTTCCGGTTGCCTGAAATGTGGTGATAATGATAAATGTCACGGAAATGGTTGGACAGGTCAGACAGATCACCCGCAAAAAGTATTGCCCGTAAGCAACAGTATCTGCATTATCAATAAAAAACCTTGATATGGGAACCGCACCGACAAACAGGAACACGGAACCGCATGCAGCAAAAAACAATGTGTATGCAAATGTTTTTTTGATTACCTCTTCCATTCGCTTTCGGCTGCCGGACGAATAATTATACCCGATCAATGACAGAACACCCTGGGTCATACCCGTTGCGATTGCAAAGGCAAGGGTATCTATTTTCTTTGCAATTCCCATGCCGGCAATCGTTTCACTTGAATAAGACGAAACCAGTTTATTCAAGACAACATTGGAAGCGGTTCCCATAAGTGTCATCATAAAGCTCGGAAAGCCAACCGCCGCCGTTTCAAACGGAATATTGTGCCGCAATGTAAAATACTTCGGGTTTGGAGAAATAACAGTATTGTGTCGGATACGGAACAGGAATAAAAAATAATATCCCATTGCAAAAAGATTGGACAGCATTGTTGCGATAGCCGCCCCCTTGATTTCCAAATGGAATGCAAATATGAAAACGGGGTCAAGAAGCATATTCAAAATGCCTCCCATGGCAATTCCCAGGCTGGCCTGTCTGGAATATCCCTCCGAACGTATTAAATGCGCCATGGCCGCGCTCAAAACAGTGGGGAGTCCGCCGACCGTAACTGTCCAGAACAAATAGCCGTAGCACAGGGTGTATGTATCATTTGTCGTTCCAAACAGCGGAAGAATCTGCGGGCGGAATATCATCACGGCGATGCCGTATATTATGGCCACAGTGCCGGCGCCCCATATACTGAAAACCGCGCAGTTTTGGGCCCGGTTTCTTTTTCCCTGCCCAAGGTAACGGGAAATCAGGCTGGAACCGCCAATCCCAAACAGATTTGCAATCCCTGTCAGCATCACAAAAAGCGGCGTCGCCACAGTTGCGGCAGCTACCTGATTCGGGTCATTCATCTGGCCGATAAAAAACGTATCTGCCATATTGTACAGCACCGTGATCAGCTGGCTGATAACCGTCGGTATTGCAAGAGTAAATATGGCACGTCTTACCGGCATTTCCCTGTACAGGTATGTATTATCCTCTCTCATTTCCCACGTCCTCCATTCTCTTTAGCTGCTCTGTAAATACGGTAATTGCAATGCGGCAGCAGCGAACCGCATTAGGGAAACGCTGATTAAAGCGTTTCCTGCGCCGGATTTGCGCCGCGAAGCGGCATATTCCCTGGCAAATCCGAAGCCTCTGAAAGAGGCTTTGCATCCTGCCGGAAGCTAAGGAAGCGATGATTTAATCAGCGCTTCCTTAGCTTTAATGTATACTGATGCCATTCGTTTGTCAACGACGGATCCCCTGAGTTTTCGCACAGATCATTTTTGTTACAGGGAAGCCGAAGGTTAAACTGTAACAGCCCTCCCCGGCAGTGTTTCGGATTGGTCTTGCAAACTTCGCGGAAATCGTATAGAATAATGTGGCAAAGAAACGGTATAACCTAAGGAAGCGCTTTCATCAGCGTTTGCCTGATAAAGAGATTATGGAAAAGGCCGGCCGCGGGCCGCAGTTCAAATGCCGCTTGCGCGGCGGAATGAGAGGAACCATGAAACATTTGCTCAGCTTTCTCAAAAACTACAAAAAGGAGAGTATTCTGGCGCCGCTGTTTAAAATGCTGGAAGCACTCTTTGAGCTCTTTGTGCCGCTCGTCATGAAAAAGATCATCGACGTCGGCATCGCAAACGGAGACCGACCCTATATCGTCAAAATGTGCCTTGTCATGGTGGCGCTCGGCATCATCGGGCTGACCTGCTCCCTGACCGCACAGTACTTTGCCGCAAAGGCGGCGGTCGGCTGCTCAACCCGGCTGCGGCACGCGCTGTTTTCGCATATCCAGAGCCTGACCTGGTCCGAGATCGACGAGCTCGGAACCTCCACGCTGATCACTCGTATGACAAGCGATATCAATCAGGTGCAGTCCGGCATCAACATGGTGCTGCGCCTGTTTATGCGTTCCCCGTTCATCGTATTCGGCGCAATGATTATGGCGTTCACGATCGATGTGAAGGCGGCGCTCATCTTCGTTGTCACGATCCCGCTGCTCTCGGTTGTCGTATTCGGAATCATGATGCTCACCATGCCACTGTTCAAAAAGGTGCAGAAGGGGCTTGACCGGGTGCTCGGCAAAACACGCGAAAACCTGACCGGTGTGCGCGTCATCCGCGCGTTTGCGCAGGAGCCGGAGGAGATCGAGGAATTTGAGGAGAGCAACACGCTGCTTACAAGACTGCAGATGCGTGTCGGACGCATCTCTGCGTTGACCAATCCGCTCACCTACATTATTGTAAATCTCGCGATCGCTCTGCTGATCTGGGTCGGCGCGCTGCGCGTGGACGCCGGGCTCATCACACAGGGAGCCGTTGTCGCGCTCGTAAATTATATGTCGCAGATCCTTGTTGAGCTCGTCAAGCTCGCCAACCTGATCGTAACGATCACAAAGGCACTCGCGTGTGCGGGGCGCATCGAAAGGGTTTTTGAGATCGAACCGGGCATGGTATACGGGGATGCCGCCGCTTATGAGAGCAAAAGGGCCGCGGCGGGCGAATCCGAGTACGCCGTGGAATTCCGCAACGTCGGGCTGACCTACCGGGGCGCAGGCGCGGAATCGCTGTCCGGGTTGAATTTGAAGGTGAAGCCGGGCGAGACCATCGGGATTATCGGCGGTACCGGCTCCGGAAAAACGTCCGTTATCAATCTGATCCCGCGCTATTACGACGCAACCGAGGGCGAAGTGCTTGTGAACGGCATCAATGTAAAGGATTACCCGATGGAGGTGCTGCGCGGCAAAATCGGCATGGTAATGCAGAAGGCCGTTCTTTTCACAGGGACGATCCGCGACAATCTCAAATGGGGCAGGGGCGACGCGACCGACGAGGAAATGTATGCGGCGCTGGATACCGCGCAGGCCAGGGAGTTCGTCGATACAAAGGAGGGTGGTCTGAATGCGCCCATTGTCCAGGGCGGCAAGAATCTGTCGGGCGGTCAGAAACAACGTTTGACAATCGCCCGCGCGCTCGTGCGCAAACCGGATATTCTTGTGCTGGACGACAGCGCGTCGGCGCTTGATTACGCGACGGACGCAAAGCTGCGGCGCGCGCTGCGCGAGATGGACAACCGGCTCACGGTATTTATTGTATCGCAGCGGGCCGCGTCGATTCTGCACGCCGACCAGATCGTCGTGCTGGACGACGGCAGGGTGGCCGGCATCGGCAGGCACGAGGAGCTGCTTGCGGGCTGCAGCGTTTATCAGGAAATCTATTATTCCCAGTTTAAAAAAGAGGACGGAGAGGGGGCGAGGGCATGAAGGATCCAAAAGAAGCAATAAAAAAGGAAAACCGGGAGACCCTGCTGCAGGTGCTGCGCTACATCCGCCCGTACTGGCCGTTTGTCGCGCTCTCAATCCTCTGTGCGGCGGCAACGGTCGCCCTGACGCTCTATGTGCCGATCCTGACCGGCGACGCGATTGACTACATTATCGACAAGGGCCTGGTGGCATTTGATCCGATCCTTTCCATCGTAAAACGAATCGTGGTTGTCGTGCTCTGCACGGCGCTGACCCAGTGGCTGATGAACGTCAGCAACAACCGGATCGCGTACCATGTGATCCGTGACATCCGCCGCGAGGCGTTCCATAAAATTGAGATTCTTCCGCTCAAATACATCGACGGCCATTCCTACGGTGATATCGTGAGCCGCGTTATCGCCGATGTCGATCAGTTCTCGGACGGCCTTTTGATGGGCTTCACACAGCTGTTTACCGGGGTTATCACCATCTTCGGCACGTTGCTGTTCATGATCTCCATCAGCGGCAAAATCACGCTCGTCGTCGTCCTTGTCACGCCGGTGTCCCTGTTTGTAGCGGCGTTCATCGCCAAAAAGACCTACTCGATGTTCCAGCTCCAGTCGCGGACGCGCGGCGAGCAGACCGCGCTGATCGACGAAATGCTGGGGAATCAGAAGGTAGTACAGGCGTTCGGCCAGGAGGACGAGGTGCTCGAGCGCTTTGACGAAATCAACAACCGCCTGGAAAAATGCTCGTTGAAGGCGATCTTCTTTTCCTCCACAACCAACCCGTCGACACGCTTTGTCAACAGTCTCGTATATACCGGCGTCGGCCTGACGGGCGCGCTCTCGGCGATTTCCGGCGGAATCTCGGTCGGCCAGCTCTCCTGTTTTCTGAGCTATGCCAACCAGTACACAAAGCCGTTCAACGAGATTTCCGGCGTCGTGACCGAGCTGCAGAACGCGCTCGCCTGCGCGGCCCGCATTTTTGAGCTGATCGCGGAGCAGCCGCAGCTGCCGGAGGCGGAGAACGCCGTTGTTCTGGATTCCGTGGACGGAAATGTTTCCCTGAAGGACGTCGCATTTTCCTACACACCGGAGCAGAAGCTCATCCGCGATTTCAACCTCACCGTAAAATCCGGCCAGCGCGTGGCAATCGTCGGCCCGACGGGCTGCGGCAAGACGACGGTAATCAATCTGCTTATGCGCTTTTACGATGTGAACGAGGGCAGCATCCGCGTGAGCGGCACGGATATCCGTGAGGCAACGCGTGCGAGCCTGCGCACAAGCTTCGGCATGGTGCTGCAGGAGACATGGCTGAAGGCGGGGACAATCCGCGAAAATCTGACGATGGGCAAGCCGGACGCATCCGAGGAGGAAATCATCTCGGCGGCCAAAGCGGCGCATGCGCACAGCTTCATCAAGCGCCTGCCGCAGAGCTACGATACGGTGATCGGCGGCGAGGACGGCGGCAGCCTGTCACAGGGCCAGAAGCAGCTGCTCTGCAT
>CAMWWR010000035.1 GCA_947178045.1 uncultured Clostridia bacterium | reverse complement strand
GTTTTGGATTTGGCAGGGTGATTTTGTGCAAATTTCAATATTTGCTCATTTATAGTTATAATTATGGAGGTACAAATGAACAGAGAAACCTATTCCTTGATAGAAGCTTACATGCTTTCCTGTATGGACGACAGCGCGCACGATAAGGAGCATATTTACCGCGTTCTGTACAATGCACTGGAGATCGCAAAAACGGAGCAGGATGTCGACTATGATGTTCTGATTGCGGCCTGCCTGCTGCATGATATCGGAAGGAAGGAGCAATTTGAGAACCCGGCCCTGTGCCATGCGGCGGTGGGCGCGGAAAAGGCGTACCGATTTCTGACCGGGCACGGCTTTGACTCTGCATTTGCGGAGAAGGTAAAGTGCTGCATCCGGACACACCGCTACCGCAGAAACGCTCCGCCGGAGAGCATCGAGGCCAGGATTTTATTTGATTCCGACAAAATAGACGCTGCCGGGGCGCTCGGCATCGCCCGTTCTCTGATCTACAAGGGCATCGTCGGCGAGCCGCTCTACTCCCTCCTGCCGGACGGCACAGTATCGGACGGTGCGCAGGATACCGCCCCGTCCTTTTTCCAGGAATACCGGTTCAAGCTTGAAAAGATATATTCCGGCTTTTACACCGCCAGAGGCAGCGAGATCGCGGGCGAACGAAGGAGAACAGCAGAGGAATTTTACCGCCGGCTGTACGGGGAGGTGAGCGCGCCCTACCAAAACGGGCGGACTGAGCTTGGGAAAATTTTGCGCTGAAGTTTCTAATGGAAACGATGCTTTAATCAGCGCTTTCCTGAAAATCCCAGGCGAAAAACATGCCCGAAAAGCTGTGGCCGCTGTGAAGGAAATGGCCGGTATGGCATGCTTCTGCCCATCAGGTGTCAGGGCCGTTTCATGAGGTTTAAAGAACGGGAGGAATACAATGCTGAGCATAAATGAAAAAGCAGAAGTCAACGGCAGGGAGTATACATTATTAAAGCTCCTCGGCAAAGGCAAGGGCGGCTATTCATGGCTTGCGGAGAGAGGCGGAGAGTGTTGCGTATTAAAGCAGATCCACCACGAGCCCTGCGATTACTATCAGTTCGGAAATAAACTGGAAGCGGAGCTGCGCGACTATCGGAGGCTGCAGGAGATCGGAATCCGCATCCCGCGGCTGCTGGATGCGGATGAAAAGCAGGAGCACATTCTGAAGGAGTACATCGAGGGAGATACGATCTATGAGCTGGTGCTCCGCGATGAAATGCGCCCGGAATATCTGGCGCAGATTCGGGAAATGTGCGCTCTGCTTTACGCAAGGAATACAAATATCGATTATTTCCCGACGAATTTTGTGGTACAGAAGGATAAGGCCGGCAAAGAGCAGTGCGGAGAAATTTATTACATTGATTTTGAGTGCAACGATTATATGGACGAGTGGAATTTTGAAAACTGGGGAATAAAATACTGGTCGAAGACGCCGGAATTTCTGCAGTATGCCGGGGGCGGAAAATCCTGAGGAAACGCTTTCATCAGCATTTTCCGCGGGAAGGGATGCGCATGGCATCGGCTATTTAAAAACGCCGCGTAATTCGCGCCGCAGGGTATTGCATTTCCAATATGATTGTGCTACAATCTCAAGCTGGATCCGGGAATTTTATAAAATTTTAATAAATGAAACGGGGAGGCATATTCATTTATGGAAGCGTACAATGTGTTCCGAAGTCTTGCCATTATTATCGCAATGGCGAAGCTGTTCGGAATTATAGCGAGGAAGTGCAAGGCGCCGCAGGTTGTCGGGGAGATCATTGCGGGACTGTTGATCGGGCCGAGTGTGCTGGGCTGGGTGGATCAGACGGATTTTCTGGTGCAGATGGCGGAGATCGGAGTTATTCTCCTGATGTTTTCCGCCGGGCTGGAGACGAATATCAAGGAGCTGCTCCGGACAGGGCCGGTTGCGCTGCTGATTGCCTGCGCGGGTGTGTTTGTCCCGCTTGTATGCGGTACATTTCTATATATGGGCTTTTACGGGGCGGCGCCGTGGGGGAGCGAGGAATTTTACAAGGCGGTCTTTATCGGGACAATACTGACGGCGACCTCGGTCAGCATCACCGTGGAATCGCTCCGGGAAATGGGGCGGCTCAAGGGCAAGGTGGGGACGACGATTCTGAGCGCCGCAATCATTGACGATGTGATCGGTATTATCGTGCTTACTGTTGTGATTGGATTTAAGAGCCCGGATTCCGATCCGGGCAAGGTGGTGCTCAACACGGTGCTGTTTTTTGTGATGGCGGTTGTCGCGGGCTTTTTGTTCTACTTTTTGTTCCGCAAGGTCGACGCGAAATATCCGCATACGAGACGCATTCCGATACTCGGGCTGGCATTCTGCTTTGCGCTGTCCTACATAGCGGAGCGCTATTTCGGCATTGCCGACATCACCGGCGCTTATGTCGCCGGCGTTATTCTGTGCAGCATCCGGGATTCGGAATATATCGCGGAGAAGATGGACATCAATTCCTACATGCTGTTCGGACCGGTCTTTTTTGCGAGTATCGGGCTCAAGACGAACATCGATAATATGAACGGTTCCATCCTGCTGTTTGCGGTATGCTTCGTGCTTGTCGGACTTATCTCAAAAATCATCGGCTGCGGTGCGGTGGCCAGGCTTTGCCGGTTTAAGGGCCGGGATGCGCTCAAGATCGGCATCGGCATGATGACGCGCGGCGAGGTGGCGCTGATCGTTGCCCAGAAGGGGCTTTCCGTTGGCCTGATGACGCCGGTATATTTTACGGCGGTTATCCTGCTGATTATCGTTTCCTCCATCGCGACGCCGATCATCCTTAAGGTGCTGTACGCGAACGAGCCGAAGGAACCGGCAGAGACGGCGGGGAGCGGGAAATAAGCGGCTTTGGCGTGGGTACATCCCCCAACCGCATACCGTTCCCATAACACAGATAATTAGAAAATTTCCGCTTCCCGGTAAACTCTTATTTACCGGGAAGTTATTTTATGGTATAATCTCGGCAGAGATTATACCGCACCGATTCGCGTCCGACCGGTGGAACCGCACCGGAGGTGCGGCGGACAATTTTTCTGGCGAATCGTGTGCATGCCCCCGCAGGGATCATGTCCGGAGGACATGGTATAATCTCGGCAGAGATTATACCTGCGCCGATTCGCGTCCGACCAGAGGGAGGACATCTTCATCAGCGAATCGTGTGCATGCCCCCGCAGGGATCATGTCCGGAGGACATGGATAATCTCGGCAGAGATTTAAGATTTGTGTCTGCGCGCTGCCTGACACAAACTCGTTATGCGCAAAAGCAGCGCAGGAATGGGGAAAATATGAACGACATTCGACACTCCTTTATGGAGTATATGAAAAAGACAGTATCGCCCTATCACGCGGTGGAGGCTGGGGCGGCGATGCTGCAGGCCGCCGGTTTTCGGGAGCTTTCCATGGCGGAAGCCTTTTTCCCGGAAAAAGGAGGCAAATATTATATGAAGGCGCACGGCTCCTCCCTGTTCGCGTTTACGATCGGGGACGGCGAGCTGGACGGGCAGGCGTTTCATATTGCTGCGGCGCATACGGATTACCCGTGCCTGCATCTGAAGCCGGCTGCGGAGCTGGCGGGCAAAGGTTATCTGAGCCTGAATGCGGAGGTGTACGGCGCAGCGATCCTGAACACCTGGCTGGACCGCCCGCTGTCGCTGGCCGGGCGCGTCGTGTTGCGCAGCAGCGATCCGTATCGGCCGGAGACAGTATATTATGATGCGGCAAGACCGCTGCTGACAATCCCAAATCTTGCGGTGCATATAAACCGGAAGGTTAATGAGGGCGTCGAGCTCAAAAAGCAGACGGACATGCTGCCGCTGTTCGGATTGGCGTCCGGGAAATGGAAGCAGCCGCAGTATTTTCTTGATTTCCTGGCCGATGAGCTGCACCGGGAGAAAACGGATATTCTCGATTTTGATCTCTATGTTTACAACACGGAGGAGGGGACGCTGCTCGGCGCGGAGGAGGAATTTTTCTCCTGTCCGCGGCTGGATAATCAGACATCCTGTTTTGCCCTGCTTTATGCGCTGATCCATGGGGGACGCGGGGACGGCATCAATGTTATCGCCCTCTATGATAATGAGGAGATCGGGAGCAGATCGAAGCAGGGGGCGGATTCGGCGCTACTCACGATGCTGCTGGAGAGAATTTACGCGGCGCTTGGGCTTGACGGCGCGGAGCTTGGAGCGGCGGTGTCGAGGAGTTTTCTGTTTTCGGTTGACGTGGCGCATGCGCTCCATCCGAACCACCCGGAAAAATACGACCCGGCCAACTATGCTTTGATGAACGACGGCGTTGTTTTTAAGATCAGCATCGGACAGCGCTACACCTACGACGCGGAGGCGGTTGCGACGGCGCAGCTTCTGTGCGAGAGGGCGGGCGCAAGGTTTAAAAAGTTTGTCAATCATTCGGACGTGCCGGGCGGAGGAACGCTCGGGCCGATTATTTCCTCGTGGCTGCCGATGAAGACGGTTGATATCGGGGTACCGCTGCTCGCAATGCACTCTTCCAGAGAGCTTATGGGCATCGAGGATGAGGAGCAGCTGATCCGGTTGCTGACGGAATTTTTTTCATGAAGGAAGTGCTGATTTAATCAGCATTTCCATAGATGATGCGAGCCGAGCCATTCAAAACCGGGGGGACGTTTGCGCAGGAGCTGCCGAAGTGTTGTATGGTTCTGACCGAAAATACGGCGCGGCGTATCGGCCATGCGGAATCAGCGCATGGCTTTGAACGAAAATCCAGTAAGGGTATCGGCTGCGCGGGATTTTGCAGAAAGATAAAAAAGAAAGGGAGAGCTTGGTATGTCAGATTGGAAGGAAAGCTGCCCGTGGTATGAGCGGGCTGTGTTTTATCATATTTATCCGCTTGGAATGTGCGGGGTGGCGAAGTATCGGAGGGATTTTGTGCCGGGGGAGAGACCGGAACGTCATTTTGAGGAGATGGAGGAGGTGATTCCTCACCTGAAGCGGCTCGGCATTACGGCGCTGTACATCGGCCCGCTGTTCGAATCCGAGGGGCATGGCTATGAGACGGCGGATTATTACCGGGTGGATGCGAGACTGGGCGACAACCGCGCGTTCCGGCATTTTGTCGACCGCTGCCATGAGGCGGGCATCCGCGTGGTCGTGGACGGCGTGTTCAACCATTCGGGAAGGAGCTTCTTCGCGTTTCAGGATCTGAAGCAGAAGCGGGAGGGCAGTGCGTACCGCGACTGGTACTGCAATGTCAATTTCGGCGGCAACAACGAATTTAATGACGGCTTCTGCTATGAGGCATGGCACGGCTATAATATTCTTCCGCGGCTGAATCTGTGGAATCCGGCGGTCCGGGGATATCTGCTGGATGTGGTGAGGTTCTGGTGCAGTGAGTTTGATATCGACGGCATCCGGCTGGACTGTGCGGATGTGCTGCATTTTGATTTTATGAAGGAGCTCCGCGCGCTGGCGAACGGCATCAAGCCGGATTTCTGGCTGATGGGTGAGGTGATCCACGGGGATTATTCGCGCTGGGCCAACCGCGATATGCTGCATTCGGTGACAAATTACGAGCTGCACAAGGGGCTGTATTCCGGACATAACGACCATAACTATTTTGAGATCGCGCATACGATCCGCAGGCTGTTCGGGCAGGGGGGGCAGGGCGGCGGCCTTGTGCGCGAGGGGCGGCTCTATACCTTTGTGGAGAATCACGACGTGAACCGGCTGATCGATAAGGTCAACCGGCCGGAGCATATAAAAAATATATATCTGCTTTCGTACACATTGCCGGGCATTCCGTCCGTTTACTACGGAGGGGAATTCCTTCTGCACGGCGTTCAGGCGAACGGCTCGGATGATGCGATCCGCCCGGCGATATCGCCGGAGCAGTACCGGGAACTTGCCGTAAAGGAAAAATCCTTTGTGGACTATCTGGCGATGCTCGGACGGGCGAAGGGCGTGCTTCCGGCCCTGAGCACGGGCAGCTATGAGGAGCGCCTTCTGACAAACCGGCAGTACGCTTACGCGCGCGTATGTGAGGGGCAGACGGTCATTGTTGCGGCGAACAACGACGAGGCTCCGGCGCAGCTCAACGTCCGCGCGGAGGCAGGCGAGTATATTGATTTCGAGACGGGCGAGCGCTGCGGCTGCAACGGGACGCTTGTGCTCACGCTGCAGCCGCATTCCGGAAAACTGCTTGTGCGCGGCGGCTTTGAGGCAGGGCAGGCGTGGAATGCAGTCGGCGCGGAGAGCGAAAGCGCGGCACAGGACGCAGAGAACGGCGACGCAGCACAGAATGCGCAGAGTGCAGGCAGTGAAAGCGGGACGCAGCACATCCTTGCGGAGACCGCCAGGCGGGAGGCCGAAACGCGGGCGGAGCGCCTTGCTTCCGGCGCGCGGTTCGAGGGGCTTCTGATCAAGGAGAGCATCGACGACGAGGCTATTCTGGATAAAATAACGGTGAACAAGGTTGAATTGTGGAAGACGGACGGAAAACCGCGGTATTGGACGGCACTGCATTTTACCTCTGACTGCGCAGAATTTCCGGAGGCTGCGGCAAAGGTAATGATTGCCGATCCCGCCAGGGGCGGAAACTGGTTTGTTGATTTCCGGTGCGGAAATATTAAATACATCGTATTCCGCAATCGCGTGCTGAGCTATGAAATCGGCAGCGAGACCGAAAAACAGGCAGTGAAGGAAAGCTGTCTTGCGCTCGGAGTCAAGGAGGAGGAAATGCAGTGGGCGGAGGCCTGAAAGGAGACGAGGTATGATTGCAGACATTCAGTTTGATGAGCTTGCGGGTGGTTCGTTCTTTGAGGTAGCGGAGAATTTGTTTCAGAAGCTGCTTCCGGAGACATGGCCGGAGGGGATCGGAAAGGTTTCGATCCTGCTGCTGGCGCTGGGGCTTGCGGCCGGAATCGTCCAGTGCCTGTTCGGCTTTAAGCTCCGGAAGATATGGACCGCGATTGTGAGTGCAGCAGCCTGCGGGCTGACAGGGGCCGCGATATCTGTATTTTCAGGGCTTGGAACCGGCGCTGTGATCGGAATCGGGATCGGCGCGGCGGTGGTTGGAGGATTGCTGGGCTATTTCCTCTGGTTTGTCGGAATATTCCTGCGCGTGTTTCTGACCGTTGCCGTCTGCGGATTTATTGTCGGCATACTGTGCGGGCTGGACGCGCTCGGCCTGATTATTGCGCTGGCTGCCGGACTGATCGCTGCGATTCTGACCGTCGCCTTTTTGAAGGTAATGATTATTGTTTATACATCGTTTGCCGGCGGGTTTTCCGCGGCCGGCTGTCTTTTCCAGATGCTTTCGTTTGAAACGGCGTGGTATCTGCCGCTTATCCTTGGAGGAGCGTTTGCGGTGGTGGGACTGATTGTACAGGCCGCAACGAATCGCAGGAGTCCGGAAAGCGGGAACGATACTGAACTCCACGGGGACGAGGCCCGGAGCGACCGGTCAGGAATTTCGGAGAGCGGACAGGGAGCTTTGGCGGCCGTTTTTGCGAAGAATGACGGAAGCGCAAACGGACCGGCAGAGGAGATCAGAGAGGACGGTGTTCTGGAAGCAGAAAAGAACGCCGGGCCCGACATGCCGGCCACGGCGGCAACTGTGGAGGAGGAAGGCGGTTCCGTGCAGGGAGGTGTCCTGCCGGAGAGCGCAGCCCCTGCAGAGAATGCTGCCGAAACCGGAGACGACGGTTCTATGGAGAACGCGGCGGACGCCGGAAACGCCGACCCTGCGCCGGGTACTGCTGAGGAGCAGCCAAAGCGTTTTTGCCCGGTCTGCGGGGCGGGATTCCCGCAGAGCACGAAATTCTGTATGAAATGCGGACAAAAGCTGGTATAGGCTGCACGGACACAAACACAGCATTGAGGGGCTGCTGCAAAATGTCAATCCCCTGCAATATATGGCACATCCATTCGACAGGATGCGGCCGTATCTTGCGGAATTATGACATTTTGCAGCGGCCTTTCCCTGATTTTCAGCGAGGAAAATGCTGCCATGAAAAAGTTCAACGAGGAAAATGCTGTCATGAAAAGAACAGGGAGCTTTCAGAGGAGGAACAGGAAGGATGGAAACATCTGAAATAAAAATTGTGAAGCCGTCCGAGGCGGATATTAAATCCATATTGGAAAAGTATGGGATTGAATCTTTTCTTGTATGCAAAGAAATTGATTCCACCCGTGATGAGGAGGATGTGCGCTGGAATTATGTGATTGACAAGAAGTATGTTCTGCGTTTCAACTCCAGCGATGTGATGACGGAAGGCAGACTTCAGGAGATCAACGCGCTGATCGGGCGCTATATCGAGGAGGGCATACAATGCCCGAAATATATCGTGTCGCTCGCCGGTTCCTTTATCGTGCGCTGGGCATCGCTGTACTGCTATCTGTCAGAATATCTTGATTATGAGCTGGCGTCGGAGCGGACATTGCGTGACGAGGATGCGCTGTGGGCCGAGGTGAAGGATTTTACGGCGGCCTTCGCGCAGAAATATAAGAATATCGGAATTTCGAAGACCATGTCCATGTACAGCCTTTTTGAGCTGTGCCCGTACGATCAGAAGGCGGGGATTGACGAGAAGCAGGAAAATCTCAATGGACTGACGGAGATTATAAATCAGCTGGGCTATCCGGAACTGAGCAGGAGGCTGGCGGACAGGAATAACGCCGTCCGGGAGGAATTGAAGAGCTTTTATGCGCAGCTTCCGCGCTGCGTTTTTCAGGGGGATGAAAATTTTTCGAATGTTCTGATTGATGAGGACGAGCATTTTGCTGGTTTGATCGATTTCAATATGTCCGGCACGGATGTGATTGTGAATTATCTGGCGAACAACGCCGGCTTCGATATTGAGGAGGAGGATCTTGCGGCGGAGCCTGATGATGTTTTGGAGGGGATGATCGCAGGCTACCGGGAGAACATGCAGTGGCTGTTCGATAAATATCGGGCGGAGGAGGCGGAGCGGAGAGCGGCCGCACTGTATGCGTATATTGTTCTGATATCGTCGTGGCCGAATGTGGCCTGCTATCAATATTGCCTTAAGCAGAGCGCGCTGTCGGAGAAAATGCGCGGACTTTTGGAGCGGATTGCCGGGCTGGATATCAAAGAGCTGTATATTTAAGGAAACGCTGATGAAAGCGCTTCCGCATCGGATTTGCGCTGCGAAGCGGTTCTGCATGGTCGATTCAAATTTTTTGCGGAAATGACAGACCGCTGCAGGAAAATGGGGGTAAGCCTGTCTGGATGAGACTGTACAGCGAGGGAAAGGAGGAAGGGGAAGGATGAAGAAATCAATAAGATCGGCGATGAGCGTTCTGTTGGCGGCCGCGCTGTTCTGTTCCGGATGTTCGGGACAGGCATCGGATGGCAACAGCGGTGATGCCGGGCAGACGGCGAACGGAGGAAACACTGGAGATGTCGGGCAGACGGCGAACGGAGGAAACGCTGGAGATGTCGGGCAGACGCCGAACGGAGGAAACAGCGGGGACGCCGGGCAGGCGGCGAACGAAGGAAATAACGGTAGCACCGGGCAGACGGCCCAGGATGGAAATGCCGGGAGCACAAAGAATGGAGATCAGTCGGAGGAAAGTGCTTTGAGCGAGGCGGAAAAAAAGCTGAGAGAGCAGCAGGCGGCAGTATTGGAAAGAATCGGGCGAAAGGAAGACTTTCATATCGACGAATTTGGGAATAATGTGTATATCTTTTCCCCGGCGGACGATCCGGAAAAGGTGCAGCAGATTTTAACCCGCCTGTGGAATGCGCAGGAGAAAAACCAGTTCGGGGAGGCGCGGTATGGACTCTATTTTCTGCCCGGAGAATACGATGAGAGCATTTCGGTTAAGGTCGGCTACTATATGCAGGTATCCGGGCTTGGCTACCTGCCGGACGACACGCAGGTAAAGAGCCTGAACTGCGACGCCAGATGGCTTGGCGGCAATGACAACCATAACGCGACCTGCAACTTCTGGCGCGGGGTGGAAAACCTTCGGGTCAATTCGACCGTGATGTGGGCGGTTTCCCAAGCAACCTTTATGCGCAGAGTACATATCACCGGAC
>CAMWWR010000034.1 GCA_947178045.1 uncultured Clostridia bacterium | reverse complement strand
CTCCCGCTCCCTGATCCGCTGTACTGCCTCGTCCATATCCCGGTACGGATAATTCGCCTCCCAGGCAAGCTGTTCATCCGACACGCCCGGCAGCAGGTATTTCAGCACCGGAACATCCTTCAGCATCGGGCGCAGGCTCGTGCCGAGATTCCCGACGTCCATCTTTATCAAAAAGGCAAAGGTCACAAGCCAAATCACAAGCAGGAGCACCACAATAAGAACGGAGAGAAGCTTTCCCCCGCCCTTTTTTTCCTCCTGATTGTCGCCTCTTTTCTTCTTTCCCGGCATGTCTACCTCCTATTCCAGCATTTCCGGCACGGCATTCTGCGCGCCGTGCTGAAAGCTTACCCGCTCGTCAATCTCCTTCTGCTCCTCGGCCTCCATCTCGCCGAGATATTCCGCGAACGCTTTCTCCCTCAGTCTCTCCTGTGTTTTCCTCTCGATCATCGCATTCCTGAGACGGTGAACGGCGGCCTCCACATTCTGCTCGGCCTTTCTCACCTGCACGGTCTGCTGGCGGATCAGCAGCTTCATCACGTCGACCGCCTCCTGATCCCGCCGCATTTCCGCGGGCACGAGCCGCCTGCCGACCCTTCCTCTCAGCCGGTCCTCGTACTCCTCCCGCCTTCTGGAGAGCTCTGCAAGCTTCTCGTTCTCCTCGTTCAGCCTCATCTGTGCCGCCGCGTAATTCGAGCGCTCCTGATCCTCCAGCTTTCGTTTGATTTCCAGAATACTCTGCATCGGATACCGGAATTTTTTCAAGCTCTACCTCTTTCCTGTATATCGCCGGCTCACCCGGCCTCCTCAAAAATCGCGCCGAGCCCCGCGAGCGTATCCGCAAGTGAGACCTTCTCCCCCGTCTCCTGACAGAGGAAGCTGTTGACCGCGTCGATCTTCGATACGGCATAATCAATGCTTGGATTGCTGCCCGCCTTGTAGGCACCGATATTGATAAGGTCCTCCGCGTCCCCGTAGGTGGCCATAACCATCTTGAGCTTTGCGGCCGCCTTTTTGTGCTCCGCGTCCGCGATGGAGCTCATAACACGCGAAATGCTCTGCAGCACGTCGATCGCCGGATAATGATTCCTGTGCGCGAGCTCCCTCGACAGAACAATATGTCCGTCCAGGATTCCTCTCGCCGTATCCGCGATCGGCTCGTTGAAATCATCGCCGTCCACAAGCACGGTGTAGAGGCCGGTGATCGACCCCTTCGCCCCGTTGCCTGCGCGCTCGAGCAGCTTCGGCATTTCGGAATACACGCTCGGCGGATAGCCGCGGGATACCGGAGGCTCGCCGGAGGCAAGCCCGATCTCTCTCTGTGCCATGGAAAAACGGGTGAGCGAGTCCATCATCAGCAGAACGTCCTTCCCCTGATCCCGGAAATATTCCGCGATCGCTGTGGCGGTCTTCGCCGCTTTTTTCCGGATGAGCGCCGGCTTGTCGGAGGGCGCGATCACCAGGACGGAACGGCGCATGCCCTCCTCGCCGAGATCCCTCTCGATAAATTCACGCACCTCGCGGCCGCGCTCGCCGATCAGCGCGATCACATTAATATCCGCGCGCGTGTTGCGCGCAAACATGCCGAGCAGCGTGCTCTTCCCGACGCCGCTGCCCGCGAAGATACCGATCCGCTGGCCTTTTCCGATCGTGAGCATGCCGTCCACCGCCCGCACGCCGAGCGGCAGGATATCCGTAATCAGCCTGCGCGCCATCGGGTCGGGGGCCTGCGCATCCACGGGATAGCTCCCCCATACCGAAAGCTTTTCCCCGTTCATCGGATGCCCCAGTCCGTCCAGCGTCTTTCCGAGCAGCTCCGGGCCGACCGGCACCTGCAGCGGCTCCCGGAGATTGACGACCATGCTCCCCTCCCCGATGCCGGTGACATCCTCGTACGGCATAAGCAGCAGCCTGCCGTCGCGGAAGCCCGTCACCTCCGCCAGCACGGAAACACTGCCGTCCCGCGAGGTAATCCGGCACACATCGTTGAGACTGGCGTCCGGGCCGACCGACTCCACCGTCAGGCCGACGACCTTCGTTACCTTCCCCTTTATGTCAATATATGATTTTGTATACAGCGAATTGTATTTTTCAAAATCAATCATATTCTATACCCATGCAGAACGCGGGCAGCCCGCGATATTTTCGATCGTCTTAAAAAGCTCCGATTAAATCAGCGTTTCCTTAATTTTGTACCGCGTTCTCCCCGCCCGGCTTTCCGGCCAGCATCCGCAGATCCCCGGTCAGATTCCTCAGCTGCGTGTCAAGCCCGCAGTCAAAGATTCTGCTGTCCGTCTCGAGCACGCACTGCCCCTGCCGCAGTGTGCGGTCGGAAATCACCTCGAGCTCCGTGCCCTCCTTAAGTCTCCGGGCCAGCTCCGTCTTCTTCTCAACCACCGTCTCATAATCCTCCGGCGGCACATGGATGAGACAGCTCATCCCGGGCTCGGCCTGTGCCATGCCCTGCTCCAGAAGATACAGGACAATCCCGCGCTTATCCTCCAGCAAAACTCCAGTTAATTTATTTATAAGCTGTATTACCATCTCAACAAAAGCAGGTTCCAATTCCTCCACCTGCTTTTCGTAAGCAATCCGATTTGCTTTTTCCTGCTCGGCAAGCCGCTTTTTCTCCGCCTGCAGCTCCTTCTCCGCCTGCTTCTTGCCGTCGGCATAGCCCTGCTGCTGCCCCTGATTGTATGCGTCCTTCCGGATCCCATCCGCCTCCGCCCGAGCCTTTTCGAGCATGGCGCTCACTTCCTCCTGCGTCTCCTCGAGGATCTCCTCCGCCCGCTCCTGAAGCCGGCGTTCCTCCTCCTGCGCATCCGGCACGTTCACGTCGTTTGGCTCGGGCGCGACCTCCGCCGTATAAACGCCAGGGATTCCCGGCTTGAATTCCTGCGCCGGAGCGCCCGCGCCGTCCTCCGGCGCAGGGGCCTCGCCCCCCTCCCCGGAAACCAGCGCGTGCTTCTCCACAAACAGCCTCGCGAACTCCTCCGCGCGGTCGTTGAAATCCATTTTTCTCTTTTCCTTTGTATAGGTAATGGCCGCAGCCTTAATTACATTAGACAACGATCTCGTCACCTCCGCCTCTGGAGATTACAATCTCGCCCGAATCCTCCAGCTTACGGATGACATTGACAATCTTCTGCTGAGCTTCCTCAACATCCTTCATACGCACAGGGCCCATAAAGTCCATATCCTCCTTGATCATCGTCACAAGACGCTTGGACAGGTTGTTGAAGATCGCTTCCTTGACCTCGTCGGTCGTATTCTTGAGCGCCACGGCAAGCTCGTTGTTCTCCACCTCACGCAGCACGCGCTGAATGGAACGGTCGTCGAGCGAAAGAATATCCTCGAACACGAACATCTTCTTTCGGATCTCGTCCGCCAGCTCCGGCTCCTCGATTTCGAGATTTTCCATAATATGCTTCTCTGTACCGCGGTCCACCGTATTCAAAATCTCCACGATCGCGTCGATACCGCCCGCGCTCGTGTAATCCTGATTGACAAGGGACGACAGTCTGCGTTCAAGCACACGCTCCACCTCCTTGAGCACCTCCGGCGAGGTCCGGTCCATCTGCGCGATACGCTTCGCCACGTCCGCCTGCTTATCCGGGGACAGCGCTCCGAGGATCGCCGCGGCCTGCTGCGCCGGCATATAGGACAGGATCAGGGCAATCGCCTGCGGATGTTCGTCCTGGATAAAGGTGATCAGTTGTGCCGGATCGGTCTTGCGGATAAACTCAAACGGGCGCACCTGCAGCGACGCCGTCAGCTTGCCGATTACCTCGCGCGCCCTGTCGGCACCGAGCGCCTTCTCCAGCAGATCCTTTGCGTAGCCGATACCGCCCTCTGCGATATACTGCTGCGCCAGACATATCTGATAGAATTCATCCATAACGGAATCCTTCGTCGACTGGGAGATGCTTCTCGTGTTGGCAATCTCCAGGGTCAGCTGCTCGATTTCCTCCTCCTTCAAATGCTTGAATATTTTAGCGGATCGTTCCGGCCCCATCGCGATCAGCAGAATCGCCGTTTTCTGGACGCCGCTCATTTCCTCCGTCTCTTTCATTGGCCGTCTCCTTTCCTCCAGGGCCTTATCCGCCCGTCATGCGGGCGAAAAAGGCCGTCATCCCCATTCGTCGTTCAGCCAGTTGCGCAGCAGCGCAGCCACGGCCTCCGGATTTTCGTCGACGAACTTTTCGATCAGACGCTTGGACTCGGACTTCTCGCTGAATTCGATATCCTCGAGCGACTGATTATCCTTCGTCGTGGCAAGAAGCTTCTCAACCGAAAGCTCAGGCTCGGTCTCCACAACCTCCTCCGGCTTCGATACGCGGAATACCACGAAGATCAGCAGGGCAATGATAATCACGAACAGGACGATCGTGAGGATGAGGTCAATGTTGGTGCCCTCTTCTTCCTCCTCAATATATTCCGGTATCGTATAAATGATAATGGAAATATTATTTCTTGGAATTCCGGTCGCGTTGGAGAACGCCTCATAAAATTCCGTCGGTATTTGGGTCTGATCCATCCGCTCCCAGTCCCGGTGGTTTACGATATAATCCTCCCAGGTTGTTCCCTCAAGCTCACCGAGCCGTTCCAGATCATCCTTCGTATAGCGCCGGATCCTCTTGAGGACAAGAGCCATACTGGACGCATCCGGATCCACAACCCCCCACTGCGACATGGTTTTCGTCACCTGCTCACCCACCATGTAGGTGATGGAGAGGTCGTCGTAGCTGCTGTTTCCCGCCTGCTGGTCCACCAGCATATAGTCGGTGTTGTCGTTTCCGTCCGTGCCCGGAATATCGCCGTTCTGCGAGGTGTTCTCGGACTGGATCCGACGGTACACGCCGTAAAGCCCCTGCTCCTGGCCAGCCGCCGGCAGATATTCCTTCAGATACTGCTCGACGCGGTCAAAATTGATCTTGAGATTGAACTGCGCGTCGACATAGTCAAAATCAAGGTGGAGCCCGTACTCCGTCACACGCCCCTGAAAAAAGTCGTAGGTTTCCTTCGTCAGCGCCAGCTGATTGGCGCCGGTCAGAATATCGTCGTCCTCCGGCCCGTTGTAGAGAAGGTTGCCGTACTGGTCGATCACCTTCACTGTCTCAAGCGATTTATTGCCGAGCGCGTTGGCCACATAGGCGGCAATCGCCTCGGACATGCTGCGGTTGAACTGCGAATTGACCTCCAGGGAGACAGAACACTGAATGTCCTTCTCCTCGTCGAGAATCGTCGACGTACGGTCAAGCGGTATGTAGCTGACTTTCGCCCGGTCAATGCCCACCATTCTCTCGATCTGCTGTTCCAGCTGTCCCTGGAAATAGGCGGCATTCTTCTGAACCCGGTCCGCGTTCGTCGTGCTCATGTCGTTGTTTAACAGATCGCTCAGTGTCAGCCGGCCGTCGCTCATGGCCGGGCTGTTAAGTACCGCGAGATTTGCCTGCACCGTCTTCGTCGAATCGACGTAGATCGTCGCGCTGTCCTCCCCGATGCGGTGCGCGATCCCCGCCGAGGTCAGTGCCTCGTCGACCGCCTGCACATTGGCAAGATCGTCGTAGGCCTGCCAGCGGACGTAGGTCGTCCTCCCAAGAAAATACACCAGCAGGAAGATCATGACCGCCACGACGCCGACGGAGCTCAGTAAAATCGCTCTCTGTTTTTTTGTATATTTATTCCAAAGCTCTAATACCTTATTTAATAATCTTTTCAGCCTCTCCTGCATGAAACATTACTCCGATCGTTAGAATTGCAACTGCATGATTTCTTTATAAGCATCCAGAACTGCATTCCGAACGGCAACCGTATACTGCAGGGAGATATTCGCCTTCCACTGTGCCACCTGTACGTCCGTCGTACTGTTCGTCAGGCCCATCGCATAAGAAAGCTCGGCCTCCTTCGCCTTATAGCTCAAATCATTCGTTTCATTGATCATCTCAAGCGCCGACTGAAAAAGCGTCTCGAACGCTGTATTCTTCCCTGTTTGCGTCTCCTTTGTCCTGTCCCACGCAGCGGTGTAGTCCGTCAGATTACTCACCGCACCTATAGATGTAAAGTCCATCGTACCTCTCCGTTTCTACGCCGTTCCCGGCGGCTATTTTCCCAGCTTTTCAACCGTCCGCAGCAGCTTATGCCTTGCCGACCTCAAGCCCCTTTAACAGCATATTCTTCGTCGCGTTAAATGCGGTAATATTAGCCTCGTACGCGCGCGTAGCGTCGATGAGGTTTGTTATCTCCGTCACGGTATTGACGTTGGGCAGCGTGACATAGCCGTCCTCGTCAGCATCTGGATGCCCAGGGTCATATACCGTCTTCATCGCCGTCACATGATCCTCGGCGATTCCTGTGACTCTGACGCCGTTTCCGACCAGCTCGGACGCATTCGTCCGGCTGCTCTGCGCCAGCATCGTTGAAAAGGTGTCCTGCGTCCTCGCCTGGAACACCAGTGTCTTCCTGCGGTATACCTGGCCGTTTTCATCCCTCGTTGTATTCACATTCGCAATATTCTGCGCGATAAGATCCATTCTGAGCCTCTGAGCGCTCATTCCGCTGGCGCTGATATTCAGCGCATCAATACTTGCCATATTCCTGCCCCTTTCCTGCCATGCCGCAGAGCCTGATCCTGCGGCAGCCCTTTTTGCTGATCCAGGCGTTTCCCTAAAAAGCCCTCAAGCGCTCTCAGCTTCGGCTCAATACCATTTTAATCCTGGAAAATTCCTGTGTCATCGAATCCAGCAGGGTCAGATACCGGATCTGATTGGCTGCCAGGTACGCCTCCTCGGTGTCGATATCGACATTGTTGCCGTCCAGCCGGTAGCTCAGCTCGCTCTGGTCCACATAGACCTTTGCGTTTAGCTTGCTCAGATCCACTCCCGCCACCGCATGGTCCATACTCTGACCGCGCGCGTAGAGCTCTTCCTTCAGGTAATTCTCAAAATAAATGTCGCTCCGCTTAAAATCCGGCGTGCTGACATTGGATAAATTATTCACAAGCACATCGTTTCTCAGGGCAGTCGCGCTGGCTGCCTTATTCAGCACATTGATATAATTATACATACTGGAGCCTATCATTCGTTTTCATCCTTTCTGCCAATAATATCATCGCCTGTAAAAGGGTGTAAAGCAGAGCCCTTCTCCCCTCTGCCACACTTCATTATAGACAATTCGAAAGAAAAGCGCAATGCTCATTTCTGTCTCTTTCTCAAAAAAATACTTCATTATAGACAATCCCAAAGAAAAACTCAAGACTTATTTCTGTCAATTTTTCCAAAAAAAAGCAGGGTTAAAACAAAAGTGGTTGTCGATTTATCGGCAGCTTCAAATCCTTTTGAATAACCCTTCCATCCATTTACATATTTGTTCTTTTGCTTCCTTTTTCGAGCTTCTCTGCCAGCAATCCTCACTGCATTTTCCGAAGCTCGTCAAAAACCACATCGTTGATCACCTTGATGTAGGTTCCCTTCATCCCCGACGAGCGGGACTCGATCACCCCGGCGCTCTCGAATTTGCGCAGCGCGTTCACAATGACGGAGCGCGTGATGCCGACCCGGTCCGCGATCTTGCTCGCCACCAGAACGCCCTCGTTTCCGTTCAGCTCCTCGAAAATGTGCGTGATGGCCTCCAACTCCGAAAACGACAGTGTGCTGATGGCCGACCGGACGATCTGCACCTTGCGGTTTTCCTCCGCGTTCTCCTCGTTGACCGAACGCATCATCTCCAGGCCGACGACGGTCGTGCCGTACTCGCGCAGAATAATATCGTCGATCGAATACTGGCTCTCGTTTTTGTACAGAAACCGCGTGCCGAGACGCTCTCCGGCAATATCGATCGGCGTGATGATCGCCTGATATGTGTCGACATTGTCAATCTCAAAGCCGAGCGTGGCAAGGTTGACGTTCTCCTTTGTGGAAAGAATATTGAGCAGGCGCTCGTTCAGCATGCTGTCGATATAGCCGCCGACCGAATCCCGGATCAGCTCGCTGATCGGAGGGATATCCGTGCGGTTGCGAATGCCGAGCACCTTCCCCTTTCTGCTGATGACAAGGATATTGGAGTCCAGAATATCGCTCAGCACCAGGCAGATATCATTGAACACAACCTTGTGAGAGCTATTGTTATGTAATAGCTTGTTAATCTTCCGCGTTTTGTCCAATAATTGCACACTCATTGACGACCCCCCAATACATCAATATCATAGCTCTATTCTAACACAGATATTTTTCAAAAACAAGTCAATTTTTTAATTTTGTGCGATATTCAGACATTATTTTCAGATTTTTCAGTTTCCGCGGCTGTTTTCTTTGAAATTCACTGTCAAAATCAGGATTTTTCTTTATTTGGAGGGAGATATTTTCCAGGATACGCGGGGGAGTGCGCTCCACGGCTGCCGCGCCGTCAAAGTGCGCTCCCCCTTCTGTCCCCTCCGGCTTTCGGGCCTTGGCAGGATCTGCCCGCTTTCGGCCGGAGAAACTTGTTAATCTTCCTTCTCTTTTTCCTTCTCCTTTGCCTGCTGATAGCCGCAGCCCTCACCGGGACATACGAGTCTGCTCCCCTTTTCCAGCAGGAGGCTGCCACATTTCGGACATTTTACGTCCGTCGGCTTCTGCCAGGACATGAAATCGCATTCCGGATTGCTCTCGCAGCCGTAATATCTTCTGCCCTTCTTTGTCTTGCGGACCACGATGTCCTTGCCGCATTTCGGGCAGGCGATACCGATCTTTTCGAGATAGGTTTTCGTATTCCGGCAGTCGGGAAAGCCCGGACACGCGAGAAATTTACCGTGCGGTCCGTATTTTATTACCATCTGTCTGCCGCACAGATCGCAGACGACATCGCTGACCTCGTCCTCGATCTTAACCTGGGAGAGCTTCTCGCCGGCGTCCTTCACCGCCTCCTCCAGATCCGGATAAAAATTGCTCACGACCGTTTTCCAGTTGACGCTGCCCTCCTCGACGCTGTCCAGCAGCGCTTCCATATTGACCGTAAAATTGACGTCCACAATACTCGGGAATGCTTCCTTCATCATTTCATTCACCGCCTCCCCGAGCTCGGTGATATAGAGATTTTTATTCTCCTTGATGACATAGTGCCTTGCCAGGATCGTCGTGATTGTGGAGGCATAAGTGCTCGGGCGCCCGATGCCGAGCTCCTCCATTGTCTTGACAAGGCTTCCCTCCGTGTAGTGCGCTGGCGGCTGGGTAAAATGCTGACTCGGCTTCAGCTCGGCCAGCGAGAGCGAGGAGCTCTGGCTCAGGCTGCCGAGCCCGCGGTTCGGCTCCTCCTCTTCCTCGTCGTCCGAAGCGTACACCGCCAGAAAGCCCTCCTTCTTCAGCTTTGACGAGGCCGCCGTGAAGCGGTAGCCCGCGCCGTCGAGCTTTACAGCAGTCGTCTCGTAGACGGCCTCGGTCATGCGGCTCGCGATAAAGCGCTTCCAGATCAGCTGGTACAGGCGGAACTGGTCACGGCTCAGGGATTCCTTTACGACGACCGGCGTCAGCTCCATATAAGTCGGACGGATCGCCTCGTGCGCATCCTGTATCTTTTTTCCGGTCGTTTTATTGACGTCCGCTTTTGTCACCTGATCCTCGCCGTAATTCTCCCGGATATATTCCTTTGCGGCCGCATCCGCCTCCTCGGACACTCTCACCGAATCGGTTCGCAGATATGAGATCAGGCCGACCGTGCCGTGCCCCTTGACCTCGACGCCCTCGTAAAGCTGCTGCGCCAGGCGCATCGTCTTCTGCGTCGTATAGTTCAGAAGCTTCGCTGCCTCCTGCTGCAGGGTGCTGGTCGTGAACGGCAGCGGAGCCTTTTTGCGCCTCTCCCCATGCTTTACCTCAGTCACCTGAAACTGCGCGCCCTTGAGCTTTTCAAGCAGCTTGTTCATTTCCTTCTCCGATGAAATGGAAAGCTTTTTGGACGTCGTCCCGTAAAATTTGGCGAGCAGCGGCTTCTTTTCTCCCTTAATGTCGAACCGCGCGTCGAGATTCCAGTATTCCTGCGGAACAAAGCTCTCGATCTCCCTCTCCCGGTCCGCGATGATGCGCAGCGTGACCGACTGTACG
>CAMWWR010000033.1 GCA_947178045.1 uncultured Clostridia bacterium | reverse complement strand
GGGCAGCGTTCCTCATCCGGCATATTCTGCAGATCCATGCACCGGATAAAATATCCCTCTTCATCCCAGGCAAACGGAAGATAGCCGTTCCGTACCAGCATCGGATTCCAGGCATTTAAGATGCCTTCAAATTTTTCTTCCACCGGATTTCGCCCGATTCCGTCCTCAAAATAATGATGATATGTGGTGAGGAGTATTCGAAGCACCTCTGGAAGTTTGGCGCCGATCTGGTCCTCCAGCTCCGCAATTTCTTCATCGCTTATCTGAGCCGGAAGCAGCCGCCAGGTCACCCACTTGTCCTTATCCGGTTTTGCGCCCTCCGCCCACATCGGCTCGTTGCCCTCGATCACGGGAATCTTTACCAGAACCTCGTCCTTCGCCCTCAGCCTTTCGTACAGGGTCTCGAAAAAATTCTTTACAACTGCTTTTACTTCAGCGTTCTCCATATATCACTTTCCCTAAAATACAATTGAAATATTTTCACGCTTTATAACGTTACTCCCGTCTTAAAGATCGCGATATCCCTCGCGCCGGTCCGCTCGTTTACGGTCTGCTTGCCGTTCGCGGTTGCCACAACCAGGTCGATCAGCTCCTCAAGCTTATCCTCAAAGCTCTCGCCCGCGGCAATTCCGCCCGCGTCGAAATCGATCCAGTTTGTCTTGCGCTTCGCAAGATCAGAATTCGTGGAAATCTTGATGGTCGGCACAAAGCCCCCGAACGGCGTGCCGCGCCCCGTTGTGAACAGGACGATATGACAGCCCGCAGCCGCCAGGTTCGTGACCGCAACCATATCGTTGCCCGGACCGTTTAAGAGATTCAGTCCATGGGCGCTAAGCGCGTCGCCGTCAAAAAGCACGTCGCAGACCTCGCCCGTGCCGGATTTCTGCGTACAGCCGAGCGATTTGTCCTCCAGCGTCGTGATCCCACCCGCCTTGTTGCCCGGCGACGGATTCTCGTAGACCGGCTGGTCGTGCTTCTGGTAATATTCCTTAAAGCCGTTGACAAGCTTTACAATCTTTCCAAAGGTCGCCTCGTCCTTCGCACGGTCCATCAAAAGCTGCTCCGCGCCGAACATCTCCGGTACCTCGGTGAGCACCGTCGTGCCGCCGACCCCTGCGATATAATCGGAGAACCGCCCGACAAGCGGATTCGCTGTGATGCCCGAAAGCCCGTCCGAGCCGCCGCATTTTAAGCCGACCTTCAAACAGGAAATATCCTTCTCGGTGCGCACATCGTCCTTCGCCGCCGCATACAACTCCTCCAGAAGCGCGACGCCCGACGCGATTTCATCCTCAACGTCCTGCGCGATAAGGAACCGCGTGCGCTCCCCGTCATACTCCCCGAGTGTTTCCTTAAAAACGTCCATGCGGTTATTTTCGCAGCCGAGTCCCAGAACCAGCGCGCCGCCGCAGTTCGGATGCTTTGCCATCCGCTGCAGAATCATGCGCGTGCGCTCATGATCCTCGCCGATCTGCGAGCAGCCGTAAGGGTGCGTATAGGCGAAAACTCCGTCGATCCCGGCCAACTCGCCGTGCTTTTTTAAGAACTCCGCAGCAATCTGGCGCGCCTGCGCGTTCACGCAGCCGACGGTCGGAATCACCCACAGCTCGTTGCGGATGCCCACCTCGCCGTTTTTCCTCTCATAGACGGAAACGGTGCGCCCCTTAAATTCCCCGGCAGGAGCGGTTTCCTTTTTGTTGTAGGAATATTCCAGCGTCCCGGAAAGGTTCGTTGACATATTGTGGCTGTGGACATGGCAGCCCGCCGCGATATCCGCGGTCGCCCTGCCGATGACCTCGCCGTATTTTACCACCTGCTCGCCGCATTTGATTTCTCTCAGGGCGAACTTATGACCCTTTTCAATATCCTCCGCAAGCGTCACGCCCTCCGCTTCCTCGCCCTTTTTCAGGGAGACGAGCGCAACGCCGACCGAATCCAGAGGTGAAATGATAATCGTTTTTTTCATCGCTATACCCGTGCATACCGCAGACCCGCCTGCGATACTGCTTTCATAAGGAGTTTGAAGCTCTGCTTTCAAACCTGTTGCTGTGATACTCTCATTCCATCAGGCAGGGAAGTATACTCACCCGAGAAATGCCTTCAGCGCGGCTCTCTCCCCGTCCTTCACGATGCTCTCGATATACCCTGCAACGAGCTCCACATTATCGTCGACCGCAAGGCTCTGCTCCCACAAATCCTCATTGGAAAGCACACGCTCCGCCATCGCCCTGTAATCCTTTCCGGACTCCCAGAGCTCCTTCCAGAACTGCAGATATTCCGGCGCAGCATTCAGCGCAATATCCTCCTCGCCGCGCTTGCCGCGGTAGAACACGAGCCGCGACGCAAGCGAGAAAAGGATGTGCTTCGGCGATGCGCCGAACTTTGCGCGGTAATCGTTGTAGGTCGGAAGAAGGCGCGTCTTAAATTTCGTCGTGGAATTCAGCGCGATCGACATCAGCTCGTGGCGGATGAACGGGTTCATAAAGCGCTCGATCACGCTTGTCGCGAACGCGTCCATCTGATCCTTCGGCAGATCGATGGTCGGCTTGATTTCATCGTTGACAAGCTCCTGAACAAATTTTCCGACATCCGGGTCGGAAACGCTCTCGCGCACCGTGTCGATCCCGCAAAGGTACGCCACCGGCACCATCGAGGTGTGCGAGCCGTTGAGAATCTTAACCTTGCGCTGCTTGTACGGGGTGATATCGTCCGCAAAAATAACGTTCAGGCCCGACTTGTCCGCCGGAAGCTTCTCCTGCACAAAGGCCTCCTTCTGCAGAACCCAGAGATGGAAGATCTCGCCCTTGACGATATTATTGTCATGAAAGCCTGTCTCCTCGCAGATCTCCTGCGCGGTATCGCGCGGATAACCCGGAACAATCCGGTCAACCAGCGTGCTGGTAAAGTGGTTCGCCGTCGTCATCCAGTTTACAAAGGCCTCGTCCATATTGTTGATCTTTGCGAGCTCCAGAAGAACCCTCCTGAGCTCGTCGCCGTTGTGGTCGATCAGCTCGCACGGGATAATCGCCAGGCCCTTGTTCGGATCGCCGTTAAAATGGTCGTATCTCGCCTTTAAAAGTGCCAGCAGCTTTCCCGGAAAGCTCTTCGGGCAGACGGAAAAATCCGTGTCGGAGGCGTCAAGCGCAATGCCCGCCTCGGTCGTGTTCGAAATAACGATCTCCAGATCCTCACTCTTCGCGTAGGAGAGATATTTTTCATACTGCTCAAACGGGTTGATGAAATCGCGCAGAACGTCGATAATGCGGCGGCTCTGCACTTTCTCGCCCTTGTCGATTCCCTCCAGGCAGACCGTGTAAAGACCGTCCTGCTCGCCCAGCTCCTTCACCCGGCCCATCGGCATCGGCTGAACGACCGCGACGTCGGAATTGATGACTCCGGCATCATTCAGGTTCTGCAGGATCCAGTCAACAAATGCCCGCAGGAAATTTCCCTCGCCAAACTGGAGAATTTTGATCGGCCTCTCTCCCGTCTTGAAATTGCTTCTGTTTAATTCCTTCATGTATCGTTCCCCATTTCTGCGCCGCTTATTTTTTGACGATGCAGAAGGGCGTTTTTTCCTCCTGCCCGCCTGCGCATATCCGCAATCCGGTGTCCGGCAGCGCGCAGGCACCTGGATTTTATCCGATGCCTGCTGCGCAGGCATCCGCGGATCATCCCTGTCCTTTTTTCTCTATTTTCGTCAGGCACACCGGCCGAAAGGCCGGCAGGCATTCTCCCTCACTTACTTATGCTTCCCGCAGCTTGATCCGCCTCTCCGTCTGCCTGTCAAACAGATAGACGCTCTCGTACGGAATCGCAAACTCCAGAACAGAATCCATCTTCGGCGTATCGTGCGGATCCACCTTGAGAATGGATTTGACGCCGTGGATGTCGATATAGACGTTCGTATTGTCGCCCAGAAGCTCCGTCAGCTCGACATTGCCGGAAAGCTGATAAGCCTTCTGCGTGTCCTCCCTGCCAACCAGCCGGATCGCCTCCGGGCGGAAGCCGAACGCGACCTCCTGGTTGTCGTATTTGTTGAGGACGCTCCTGTCGGCAATCGCGCTCAGGTCGAGCTCCGTACCGCCGATATTTATTTTTCCGCCCTCCAGCTTCCCGTCGATAAAATTCATCGGCGGCTCCCCGATAAAGCCCGCGACAAACATATTGGAAGGGTTGAAATACAGATCGTGCGGCGTACCCACCTGCTGGATGTAGCCCGCCTTCATGACGACGATCCGGTCGGCCATCGTCATTGCCTCGGTCTGATCGTGCGTCACATAGATCGTGGTCGCGCCGGTCTCACGGTGGATCTGCGTGATCTCCGAGCGCATTGTAACCCTCTGCTTCGCATCAAGGTTCGAGAGCGGCTCATCCATCAGGAAAATATCGACCCTGCGGATGATCGCGCGCCCGACCGCGACTCTCTGCCGCTGTCCGCCCGAAAGCGCGCGCGGCTTCCGGTCCAGATAATCGGTGAGACCGAGGATTTTCGCGGTGTTCAGCACCTTCTTTTCAATGACGTCCTCATCGACACCCTGAAGCATCAGACCGAACGCGAGGTTGTCGTAGACCGACATGTGCGGATAAAGCGCGTAGCTCTGGAACACCATGGCAACACCGCGCTCGCGGGGACCCTTTTCATTTGCCCTTACCCCGTCAATAAAAAAGTCGCCCTTGCTGATATTTTCAAGCCCTGCGATCATTCGCAGCGTTGTGGATTTACCGCAGCCGGACGAGCCGACAAACACGATAAATTCGCCCTTTTCAATCTCAAGATTGAAATCGTGAACAGCGTGGAAGCCGTTCGGGTAAATCTTGTTGATCCCTCTCAATGTTAAATAAGACATAATATTACTCCTGTGGTTTTTACTTCCTGCTGCCTTTTACTGCCGTCCTGCGCTACAGCCTTTCTCTAATATGAGCGACGGCGTCCGGGATGTCCTCCCCCACCGTCCCCTCAAAAACAAGATTCGCATCCGGGCATACCTTTTTTATCTCCGAAAGAATCCGCGAATAATCGAAAATCCCCTTCCCGACCCCGCACTGCTTCAGCGAGCCGTCCTCCCCGATCACGCAGTCCTTGATGTGGAAAACATGGATCCGGTCGCCGAAGGTCTGCAGCCCCTCGGCAAGGATGTCATAGCGCCTGTCAATATTCGATGCGTCAAGATAATTATACAGATCGAATATGATCCTGATATTGCTCCTGCCGATGCTCTTCACCGCGCGTTCCAGGCATTTTACATCGTAGCAGACATGGCCGAACGCTCCCTCCATGCCGACATACGCGCCGTAGTCCTGCGCATAGTCGCAGAGCTCGGAAAACGTGCGGATCACTCTTGCAAGCGTCTCATCGGTGCGATTTTGCGGATGGTAGATCCACGGGTCGCCGTTGCAGGAGCCCGTCTCTGAGCCGACGGTATCGCAGCCGAAATCGTGCGCGAGCCGCAGATAGTCGCGGAATACCGCAATGCCGTTTTTCACCTTTTCCTCATTCGGATGGACGGGGTTAAAATATGCACCGAGCAGCGGCACGCTCTTGCCCGCCTTCCGGAAGGCGCCGGCAACCTGTGCGGCGCGTTCGGAATCGATCGCCCCCGGCGCGTAAGCCACCTCCGGCAGCACCTTGTAGGCCACCAGCTGCACGCCGTCAAGCCCCAGCTCACAGAGCCGTTCAACAACCCTTTCCTCGCCCTTCATCCCCAGGTCATGGGCGCGGATAAACAGCCGCATCACTTCTTCTCCACCAGATGAACCGCGAAGCCGCTGAATTCATCCTGAAGATATGCGAACGTTATCCTACCGTCCGCATCGTATTTTGCCGTAGACATATCGATTGCAACGCCCATGTGCTCCAGCTGGTAAACCGCGCGGCGCACGCTGTTCGTCGCCACTGCGATATGCCCCTTCGCGCCCTTGTACGGCTTCTTCATGCACTCGACAAAGCTGCCCGCAAAAACGCTGCTGTTGCCGACCTTCTGCTCCCAGCCGAACAGCTTCGCGAAATCCGCTGTGGTCGCTTTCGCCTCGTCCTCGTTCTCGCAGTTGATGCCGACATGCGCAACCGAAAAGCCCAGCATCTTGTTGACCGCGGAGCGGCAGAGCGCCGTAATCTCCTCCCACTTGCCCGCCTTGACAAGGGCGTCCGGAACGATCCAGCTGCCGCCGCAGCAGACGATCTTCTTGAACGCGAGATAAGTGTTCAGGTTGTTCTCATTGATCCCGCCCGTCGGCATGAATTTCATCGAGGAGTACGGCGCAGCGATCGCCTTGATATAAGCAAGTCCGCCTGCCTGCTCCGCCGGGAAGAATTTTACAAAATCAAGCCCAAGCTCCATCGCCTGCTCGATCTGGCTGCCGTTTGCAACACCCGGCGTGAACGGAATCCCTTTGTCCAGGCAGTGCTTTACCACCGTCGGGTTCAGTCCCGGCGCCACGCAGAATTTCGCGCCCGCCTCGATTGCCTTGTCGCACTGCTCCACCGTGAGAACCGTGCCCGCGCCGACCAGCATATCCGGATAAGCCTGCACCATCTGCGAGATCACCTTGTCCGCACCCGCCGCGCGGAAAGTAACCTCGGCGCAATGGATGCCGCCGTCATACAGCGCCTTCGCAAGATTTACGGCATCGTCCGTATTCTCCAGCTTAATAACCGGAACGATGCCCGTGCATTCCATCTGCTCCAAAAATTTTTTGTTGTCCATTTCTTCCTCCTCCTGAAAATAAATTTGAAATCTATCTGTAACAGCCCGGTTTCCGGCCCTTTTGAAAAACCGCCCGCCGGACCGTTTTTGAACTTGTGCGGAGCAGCCATTGCATCCGCCCGGAAGTTTTGAAAATGAAATTCCACCAGATTTCATTTTCAAAACTTCTGTGTGAAAGGGGTCACTCCCAAAATCCCTTTGCCAAACTTTCGCCCCTTTCACACTATCTGCCCAGCCAGCCACCGTCCACCGCGAGCGTAAAGCCGTTGACATAGTCGCTCGCCGCCGACGCGAGGAACACCGCCGCCCCCATAATATCCTCGGGAGTACCCCAGCGTCCCGCAGGGATGCGCTCCAGAATCGCCTCGCTCCGGTCCGCGTCCGCGCGCAAATCTTTGGTATTGTTCGTCGCCATATATCCGGGCGCGATCGCATTGACGTTGATGCCGTACTGCGCCCACTCGTTCGCCATGGTCATCGTGATGCCCTTCACCGCGGACTTGCTCGCCGTGTAGCTCGGGACGCGGATCCCGCCCTGGTAGGACAGCATGCTCGCGATGGAAATGATCTTGCCGCCGCTCTCCTGTCGGATGAACTGCTTTGCGACCGCCTGCGAGAGGAAAAAGAGCGTGCGCAGGTTCACATTCATAACACTGTCCCAGTTTTCCACACTGAAATCAATTGTATCCTGCCGCCGGATCATCCCCGCATTGTTCACCAGAATATCAACACGCCCGAAGGTATCGACCGCCCCTGTGACGATCGCGTCGACCGGGTCGAGTGAAGAAAGATCCGCCGCGATAAATTCAAAATTTTCCTCCCCGAGCATTTCCTTCGTCGCCGTGCTCGGGCTGGTCGAAACGCCGAAAACTCTGGCTCCCGCCTCCACAAAGGCCCTGCATATTCCCTGCCCGAGCCCCCCGCTGCTGCCTGTTACGATCGCTACCTTCCCGTCCAGGCTGAACTTATCCAATATCATACCCATCCCCCCTTTTTATCAGCGCTTTCTCAAAATATCCCGATCGCCCGCAGGATCGTCACATAGATAAAAATTGTCACCGTACTGATAAGGCTGGTCCAGACCACCAGCTGCCCCGCCAGCTCGTCGTCCGCATCCATCTCCTTCGCCATAATCGCACTTGCAACCGCAACGGGCGTCGCGAACACTCCGATGAAGGTGGCGAAATGCTCGCCGCCAAAGCCCGGAACAACCACATCGCGGATCAGATAGGCGACGGAAAGTCCGAGCACCGGAACCGCGACCGTGCGGATCAGCGTGCCGAAAACGATCTCCTTCCACAGCCTTGATACCGCCGAGAATTCAAACCTTCCGCCCAATACGATCAGCGCGAACGGCGTGCAGATCGACTTGACATTCTCCAGTGATTTGTACAGAAACTGAATATTACTAAGCCGGAACCCAATCCCCAGCCGCACAAAGAGCTCGCGGACGACGAGCGTTGCAAGGCCGAGAAGCGTTGCGACAATCAGCGGATTTTTGATAATGCCGATCAATATCTTTTTGAAGTCAATTTTATCTTTTCCCCGCGCCGTGCGGCCTGTGTTTGCTGTGCCATCCGCAATCGTTTCTCCCTGTGCCTTCTCCCCGTGAAATACCGTGAGCACTATTACGCTGAGCACATTGAAGAGCGGCACACAGAACGCGGACATAACGCCCGCTGCCGCCGCGCCCTTATCCCCGAACAGCGACGAGGCGAGCGGCAGACCGATGATCGCGTAATTCGAGCGGAACATCGCCTGAATCAGCACGCCGCGCTTTGCATTGTCCCTCGTAAAGGCGCAGGTCACGGCAACGGAAAGAAAGAAGATTACAAAAATCGCCACGACCCCGTACAGCACAAAGGTGAAGTTAATTTCCTTCAAACTGCCGATTCCGTAAACATTATAATAGAGCAGCGCGGGAATCAGCACCCGGAACGTCAGCCTGTTTCCGACATCGAGAAATCCCCTGGTCAGCATCCCCGATCTCTTCAGAAGATACCCCAGAACGATCATTAATATAATCGGCAAAATCGCGTTCGCGGCAAAAATAAATGCGTCAATCATACGGTTCCGCCCTTACCGCAAAAATCCGTCCGGCATATTCTTTGATGACCGGGACGCTGGCCTGCAATCCGCCAGCTCAAGCACCGGAAAATACGGTTTCAGATACCCGTCTGTCGCGCGGACCATGCGCCCGAAAAGTTCCCGCGCATCCCCGATGGCAAGTCCCGCACAGAGCGGCTGGTTGACAAAAGCCTCAAAAATCTCATTCAGATCGCGGTGCTTGATTCCATAATAGGTGTTTTCAATATTCATCGCATTGCGGAGCACCAGCGTGCTGACCGTCTTCGGAAGCGGCCTTGCAACGATCGGCTTTACGCTGTCGCGGGAAAATACGCAGTTGGTCTCGACGACCGAGCCGAGAGGCATGTCCGCCATCTGCCCGACATTCACGGTGTTCGCGTTGGAAACCATCGGTGGGATCACACCGAGCAATGCTTTCATCAGCTCCACAATCTCCTCGTCGCTGTGCTTTACCGCAATCGGCTCCTTCCCGTCCGCAATGCGGCGGGACTGGTTGATTTTGTTGATCCGATCCTGCTTGCGGTAAGCCACTGTCGTCAGGTGATAGAGCCATTTTTCCGCGTCCTGCTGATCCTTCATGTACCAGGAATTGTTCACAAATTCGACAAGATGCCGGTCCCCCGCCGCCGCAAGCACGCCGAAACGCCGGAACAGATCCATCTTTACCTTGTTTCCGTAGCGGAACGGATCATCGCGGAAATCGTCCGGCGCCACGCCGGGACGCTCGCAGTAGCCCGTTTCGTAAAATTTATCAATAAACTCCGGCAGTATGGCAAGCATATCGGTGCCGTTGTAATTCGCCTCGGTGATCCAGGTAAAATGGTTCACCCCGCAGGCGTCGATCTGCATTTCATGCCGCGTCGGAAGCGGAACACCCAATAATTCATGCGCCACACAGCACAGAAATTCCTGTGCATGGAACACCTCATGGCAGCATCCGAACGCCTTGATTTCCGGGAAAACATCATAGAGCGTCTTTGTGCAGGCGGTCATCGGATTGGTGAGATTGATCACCCACGCGTCCGGGCAATGCTCCCTGATCGCGCGTGCAAAGCCCTCGTAGATCGGCACGGTGCGCATGGCCCGCAGAATGCCACCCGGCCCCACCGTATCGCCGACGGACTGATAAATTCCGTATTCCTCCGGGAGATGAACGTCGCTCTCCATCTCGTCGAAGGTGCCGGGCAGGATGGAGCATGCCACAAAATCCGCCCCGTCGAGCGCGTCGCCAAGCTCGGTGTAAACCTTATAATCCCACTTGGAAACGGCATCCGGCGATTCGTTGATCCGCGCGCCGATCCGCCTGTTCAGCTCCGCCGCCGGAACATCGATATCGTAGAGCGCGATCTCCCCGCAAATTCCCTCGGAAACCGCCAGATCGGTCATGAAAACCCGCGCCCAGGCCT
>CAMWWR010000032.1 GCA_947178045.1 uncultured Clostridia bacterium | reverse complement strand
TAATAAAAGCGCACGTTCGGAGCCTTGTCATTCGCGAGAAATTCCCGTCCGCCGGTGCAGTTCTGAAGCTCAAACTCCATATTCGACTGTCCGCCGGCCAGCCATACCTCGCCGACCGCGACATTGGAAAAAACGACCTCCTTTTCCCGGCAGGTCACCGTCATCGTGCCGCCGCTGCAGGCGGACATCGGAGCAAGCTCGGCGCACCAGCGCCCGTTCTGCACGCGCGCCTTTGCCTGCTGACCCAAAAATTTTACCGCGACCTCCGCCCCGTCCGGACCCTCTCCGAAAATCTTCACATTTTTATCCCGCTGCAGCACCATATTGTTCGAAAATACTGCAGCTACACGAAATTCTGCCATACGCCATCCTCCCTCCGGTCAACCCATCCGGTACACACGCACACCATAGCCCTCGATCTGCTGTACGCCCGACGCCCGCTGTCCAAGAATCAGCTCCTGCATTTCCGCCTTCACCTCAATCTCCGCCTCGGCGGCAAGGTAATTCAGCACAAAGAAATACTGCTTTCCGTCCTTCTCCCGCACCGCAAGCTCACAGCCCTCCGGCAGGGAAAACACGTCCCGCCACGGCTCGGCGGCGGAGAGCTTTTGCAGGAACACCTTTGCGGTGTCCACCGCGAACGCTCCGCCGAAATAATATACTTCTCCCTTTCCATGACGGCGGCGGATCAGCGCCGGCGTCCCGGCATAATAGCTCGACCGGTAGATTCCAAGAACCTCCGCGTCCTCCCCGGCCGCCGCCAGCAGATCATTAAAGACCGGCGCGGTAAGCCTCGTTCCGTCCCAGTCCACATAGATCGTGCCGTCGTCCGGCGCGACAAGCGAATATTCCTGCACATCCGTCCCGGTAAGCTCCGCCGCCAGCCCCGGCAGAGGCTCGGTCACGCAGATTCCATGGATATTCTTCTGTCCTGTGCGGCAGCCGAAAACAAGCTTTCCTCCCGCCTCCACATACTGTTCCAGCAGGCGGATCTGTTCCCTTGTCAAAATCTCCGGGTGCGGATAGAACAGCACCTCGTAGCGGGCCAGTTGCCGGGCCGCCGCTTCCCAAGCTTCCGGCATCCCGCTGTCCGCTGCCCTGCTGTCAGTCACCGCCTCCTGCTGTTCCGGTGCTCCGCCCTGCGGTATTCCTGGCGCTTCCTGCTGCGTCCCAGCTCCGGCCTTCTCTTCCTCCGCTGGCAGATAGACATAATCAAACGGGACATGGAGCTGCTGCATCGCGACAAACAGCGAATCCTGGCTCAGCCGGTCGATCCTGCCGTGCCAGTGATCCAGCTCCGCATCCCACATATTATCATAATCCCGCACAATGGCCACGTGCGCCCGATATACCGCCCCGGCAATCTCCTGCAGGCCTTCCAGCTTTTTATGTACCTGCGCCACCTCGCGCAGCCTGCGGTTTTCCCTGCCGGAATAATCCAGAATCCCGTGCCAGTACATCTCCGTGCCGAACGTGCAGGTGCGCCAGCGGAAATAGCTGATATAGTCCGCGCCGTGCGCAATGCTCTGCATGGTCCACAGCGTGATCTGCCCCGGCCGCGGCGTCGGCGCTTCCATCGAAACATTCCAGCCGTTCGCTCCGCTCTGCTGCTCCATAATGCCGAAGCGCGGCGAGATGGAACGCACCTCCGTGAGACTTCTGCTCCACCAGCGGTCCTTCATCGGCTCGTCCGGCCGGAAGCCGTCCACACAGTAGCCGAAATTCGGGTAGGAATCATACATATAAAAATCCAGGCTCTCTCTCGTCATCGCATGATTGTCGATATGCCCGAACATGCCGTTCGTCGTGACAAAATCGCCCGGCTTGCAGTATTTGCGCACAATTTCCGCCTGCATTTTCGCAAAGCTGCGCACGCTGTGCGAAATAAACCGCAAATAATCAAGCGCCAGATGCGGGTTCACCGCCATCGTGTTTGTCCGGCGGGGTATATGCACCTCGCTCCATGCCGTGTACGTCTGGTTCCAGAACACGGTTCCCCACGCCTCATTCAGCCGGCCGATTGTCCCGTATTTCTCCTTTAAGAATTCGCGGAACGCGATCGTGTCGCTCTCGGAATAAAAGACATTGTTCTCGCAGTTAAATTCATTGTCGATCTGCCAGCCGATAACCGCCGGATGTCCGCCGTAGTGCGACGCGGATTTTTCCACGATCCGGCGCACAAACTCACGGTAGACCGGAGAATTGTAATTGTAATGCCTGCGCGAGCCGTGATAAATCCGCTCACCGTCGATCGTCGTGTTCAGTACCTCCGGATATTGCTCCGTCAGCCAGGCCGGCGGCGTCGCGGTCGGCGTCGAAAAAATGACCCGGATTCCCTTCTCCAGCGCCAGCTCCAGAAAACGGTCAAAAAAACCGTATTCAAATTCACCCTCCCGCGGCTCGATCTTGCTCCATGCGAACTCCGCCACACGCACTACTTCAATCCCCGTCCGCTTCATTCTCTCCAGATCATCCGGCCACATCGCCTCGTCCCAGTGCTCCGGATAATAGCAGGTCCCAAGTGTCAGGTTTGTTCCATCCAGTAATTTCCCCATAAAAAGTCTCCTTCAAATATCATATCCGCGAAAACCTTCCCCCTGCATCGGCCGGATTCCAAAATCAGAATCCCCTTTTATGCCGGTGCTGCCGTTATCTTTCACTAAGGAAACGCTTTCATCAGCGTTTCCCTGAAATCAATTTATAAATGACATTAAAAATCACACAGAAACTTTGCGCAGCCCACATCAAACTGCTTAAGCGGAATACAATGAAACTCCGCCGCTTCTCCCGGCAAGACTCCCTCCAATATGCTGCCGGCCCCCTCGTACAGCTTATGAATCAATTCCGTCTGAACGGGAATGGAGCCATGGGAAGGATAAATCTCATCAAACCGTTCCCGGTACTTCTCCAATTTTTTCAGGCTGTGCATATATGCATGCAATTCCCGCTGAACCCCGAACATAAAAATGACGCCGTCCTGAACGCTGTCTCCGCTGTAGAGAATACGATTGTCAATATCCAGCACAGCAACACTTCCCGGTGTATGCCCGGGTATATGAATAATCTCCAGCTTCCGGTTTCCAAGATCAAGGATATCCCCATTTTCCACAGGGATAAAATCCCCGGTTTTCTTCTGCGCACAGTAATAATTGGATGCTTCTGCCGGGCTCATATAAAATTTTTCAAACTCACTGTTGCTCCCGACATGATCCATATCACCATGGGTGTTAAGCAGCTCTATCGGCAAGGATACCAGCTGCTGCGCAATTTCCTTTGCATTGTGGATCTTCATGCCGCTGTCAATCAAAAGGGCCTTTTCATCGCCTGCCAGCAAAAAGAAGCGCACACCCTCATCTTCGATCCGCCAGCTGTTCTCTGACATTTTTATAATATCCATGATACAAGCCTCCTGCAAATATTCTCAGTTCCTTTTGTTTATCGAATAATAATCTTGCGCGCGGCACCGATGCCAATTTTATAAAGCAGTGGCCTGAGACCGCGATCGGCTTCCTTTAGCTTTTCACGGATATTGATATGCTGAGGACAGTGCTTTTCACATTTGCCGCAGCCGATGCACTGTGACGCAAAACCCGGTTCCTTGCGCATTCCCATGTTCTGCGCAAACTCAAAGCGGGCCGAGGACTTTTTTTCCATATACATCAGGTTGTAATAATAGAAATTTCCCGGAATATCAACTCCGCTGGGACATGGCATACAATACCGGCATCCCGTGCAGCCCACCTTTTCCCGTTCGCGGATGATCTGCCTGATCTGCTCAACAATCTCCATATCTTCTTCTGCAAAATGCCCCGGCTCGGCCTCCGATGCGATGCGGATGTTCTCATTTACCATATCCTCAGAGTTCATACCGGAAAGTACACAGCTGACTTCGGGCTGGTTCCACAGCCAGCGCAGTCCCAGCTCGGCGGGCGTATAACCCCTGCTGCCGGAGGCGAGCACCTCCTTCGCCTTATCCGGCAGATTGACCAGCTTTCCTCCGCGAAGAGGTTCCATAATGATGACCGGAATCCCCTTCCCGGCCGCTGCCTGAAGGCCCCTCCTTCCAGCCTGGGCATGCTCATCTAAATAATTATACTGAATCTGGCAGAAATCCCAGTCATAAGCATCCAGAATCCTCAGGAACATTTCCGTATCACCGTGGTAGGAAAACCCGATGTTGCGGATACGGCCTTCCGCTTTCTGCCGTTCAATCCATTCCTCAATCCCCAGCGCCTTAAGATGCTCCCACTCCACATAATCCGTAAACATGTGCATCAGGTAATAGTCAATATGGTCTGTGCGAAGACGGGACAGCTCCTCGTTAAAGGTTTTGTCAATTGCCGCAGCGGAGCGTATAATATACTGCGGAAGCTTAGTGGCAATATTGACCCTGTCACGGCACTTGTTCTCATCCAGAATCCGTCCGAGACATTCCTCGCTGCCGGGGTAAATGTAAGCGGTATCAAAATAATTGACGCCCTTTTCGACGGCAAGAAGAATTTCCCTCTCCGCCTTTTCGTAGTCGATTGTATTTCCCTTTCTGCTGAATCTCATACAGCCGTAACCCAGCTGGGAAATCTGATTGCCGTATCGGTCAAGCCTGTATTTCATATCCTCCTCCAGAATCCAGAGCCGCTTCTTTGCTCTTAAAATTGAACCGTGACAGGCTCACCCGCAAAGGAGGAAAAGACCGCTGTCGCATTCTCAAAATAAAGCACTTCGGTATTATCGTCCGTTGCAGAATACATCGCCTGCAGGGACGGATATCCCGCCAGCATATGTTCCTTTGCCTCTACGCGCTCGTCACGGACAAGCCTGCCGGACACACGCAGCCACCTTTCCCCGTCAAACGCACACAGCTCCACCTTCGGATTCTGCTGAATTTGCTTCGACACCTCTTTCACCTTACCGGTCTGGATATACAGCTTTCCCTCAAAAATATCCACGGTGCCAAACGGCCGCACACGGGGCTGGCCGTCCTCCACCGTCGCCAGATAATAGGTTCCGCACTTCTTCAAAAAATCAAAAACTTCCTGCATGATATAATCCCTCCTGATAAAAATTTTGTACTTCTCAATAACCAAGCCTCTGTAGCAGGAGCCTCGCATTTTCGTTGCCCTGCTTCGCCGCAGCCCTAAGCCACGGAAGCGCCGCGGCAGTATCCTGCTCCACGCCCTGACCCGCGATGTAGCAGCGCCCGAGATTGTACTGTGCCTCATCAAATCCCTGCTTCGCCGCTTTCCGGTACCAGCCGGCGGCCTGTCTGTAATCCTGCTCCACGCCGCAGCCGCCCTCATAGCACTGACCGAGAGCGTACTGTGCCTCCGCAAGGCCCTGTTCCGCCGCTCTGGCAAACCACACCGCCGCCTGCGCCGGATTTTCTTCTACGCCATAGCCCTCCTGATAGCAGTTGCCAAGCGCGTACTGTGCCTCATCAAGTCCCTGCTCCGCCGCTTTCCGATACAGTGCGGCGGCCCTGCGGTCATCCTCCTCCACGCCCTCGCCGTCTTCATAGCAGCATCCGAGATAGTACTGTGCTTCGGCATGTCCCTTCGCGGCGGCCCTGCGGTACCATTCCGCCGCTTTCTCATCGTCGTATCCTGCCCAGTCGTCATTCTGGTAAAGGCAGCCCAGGTTGTACTGTGCAATAGTGTGATCCTGCTCCGCCGCTTTGGTATACCAGTAAACCGCCTGCTCGTAGTCCGGTTCCATGCCGGCTTCCTCATCACCCTCATAGCAGAATCCCAGCTGGAACTGGGCCTCGTCATTTCCCTGCTCCGCCGCCATCCGAAACAGTTCCACTGCCTTTTCATAATTCTGCTCTACTCCGTTTCCCTTTTGGTAAAGGAAGGCAAGACAGTACTGTGCAAAGCTGTTGCCCTGCTCTGCCGCTTTTGTGTACCAATAGGCTGCCTGGCCGTAATCCTGCGCCACGCCCTTCCCGTCCTCATAGCAGGCCCCGAGATTTGCCTGGGCGACGTCATTCCCATGCTCGGCGGAGGAGCGGTAATATTCTGCTGCCCTCTTCATATTCTCTTCTACGCCGTTGCCCGTTGCATATAAGGCTCCAAGGTCATTTTCTGCATCTGCATTTCCCTGCTTCGCCGCCATCCGGAACAATTCCGCTGCCTTTGCATAATTCTGCTCCACTCCGTTTCCCTGTCGGTAAAGAAGTGCAAGACTGTACTGTGCAAAGCTGTCACCCTGCTCCGCCGCTTTCGTGTACCAATAGGCCGCCTGGCCGTAATCCTGTGCCACGCCCCTCCCGTTCCTATAGCAGTCTCCAAGGTTTGCCTGGCCGACATGATTCCCATGCTCGGCGGAGGAGCGGTAATATTCTGCCGCCCTCTCCGGATTCTTTTCTACGCCGTCGCCCGTTGCATACAAGTTTCCAATGTCATTTTCTGAGCTGGAATTTCCCTGCATGGCAGCCTTCCTGTACCAGTACATCGCCTTTTCGATATCCTTCGGAACGCCGGTTCCGTACCGATAGCACTGCCCTATGTTATGCTGCCCTGCATCATCTCCCTGCTCGGCAGCCTCCAGATACCACTGTGCCGCCTTTCCCCAGTCCTGCGGCACGCCGTAGCCCTCCTGATAGCAGTGGCCGAGATTAACCTGAGCGCCGGGATGCCCGCCCTCGGCGGCCTTCTGATACCAGTAGACAGCCCTGTCATAATCCCGCTTTATTTTCATCGTTTTCCAGTGATAAAGATAACAGTTCCCGGCATTCTGCTGTGCGTCGATATCGCCGCCCTCCGCGCCCTTCTCATACCAGTAGAGAGCCTTATGCCAGTCCTGCGGCACGCCCTGCCCGTTCTCATAGCAGTAGCCGAGGCTGCGCTGCGCCGCCGCATTGCCCTGTTCGGCTGCCTTGGTGAACCATTCCACAGCAGCATTATAATCCTTATGTACACCCACGCCCCGCTTGTAGCAGTTGCCGAGCTCGTCCTGCGCAGGCGCGTAGCCCGACTCTGCGGAAATGCGGCATTTGTTGATATCAAAGCTGCTTTCCCAGTATCCCCGGTCGTAAGGTATGATGTTGGTTTTGTTTGACATTGCTGTTTGCTCCTTCTCCAAAATCTGAGAAAACGTTTCATCAGCGTTTCTCTGTCCCTGTACCTTCCGCAGGCCTGCTCCGGTCACTGTTTCAAAGCACTAAGCTGCTGCAGCAGTATCGACGCATTCTGGTTGCCCTGCTTTGCCGCCGCCTTTAACCACGGAACCGCTGCAGCAAGATCCTGCCCTACACCCTGCCCCGTTACATAGCAGCAGCCAAGGTTATACTGCGCCTCGTCATCCCCCTGCTCCGCCGCCTTCCGGTACAGCTCGGCCGCTTTGCCAAAATTCAGCTCTACGCCCTGCCCGGTTGCATAGCACTGGCCGAGACTGGTCTGGGCAAGCGCATACCCCTGCTCCGCAGACTTCTTAAACCACTCGACCGCCTTGTTGATATCCCACTCCACACCCTGTCCGGTCTGGTAACAAAAACCAAGAACATACTGCGAACCTGCATGCCCCTGTTCGGCAGCTTTCGCAAACCACACCGCCGCCTCGTCATCATCCTGCTCCACGCCCTCTCCGTTCGCGTAGCAGTAGCCAAGGGAAAACTGAGCCTCCGCGTCCCCTTTTTCTGCCGCCGCCCTATACTGCGCAGCGGTATCGTCCGTCTCCTCATCATCTGCGCTGCTGCTGTTCTGTACGCCTGCATTTCCTGCGTTCCCGGTCCAGGTGCTCTGACTGTCAAGCGCCGCCTGCGCGTCCTTATTTCCCTGCTCCGCCGCTTTCCGGTACCACATCAGCGCCACATCGGTATCCCGTTCCACCCCTGCACCGTCCCGGTAACAGTTGCCGAGCCGATACTGCGACACGGCATGCCCCTGCCTGGCTGCCTTCATAAACCACGCTGCCGCCTGCTCCTCGTCCTTCTCCGTATGTTTCCCATTGGCATAGCAATGCCCCATATAATACTGCGCGAGCGCAAAGCCTCCCTCGGCAGATTTTCTGGCCCATTCGAACGCCGTCTGCGTATCCTGCTCCACGCCCTGGCCTGTGTCGTATGCATAAGCAAGATAATACTGTGCTGCTCCGTATCCCTGTTCCGCTGCCTTCCGGTACCATATCACCGCCTTTTTGTAATCCTTCTCCACACCCCTGCCTTCCCAATAGCAGTTGGCAAGACTGTTCTGCGCCTGGACATATCCCTGCTCTGCCGCCTTTTCATACCAGTCAAAAGCTCTCCGGGCATCCTCCTGTACCCCTGTACCGCGGTTATAGCATTGGGCAAGGGCATATTGCGCCTTCGCATATCCCTGCCCTGCCGCCTCCGCTTTTTCATACCAGTCAAAAGCCTTCTGGGCATCCTTCTTTACACCGTACCCGTCGCGGTAACAGTTTCCAAGGGCGCACTGTGCCCCGGCATGCCCCTGCTCCGCCGCCCTGCGGTACAGAGCGACAGCCTCCCCGCAATCCTCCTCCACACCTCTCGCATTCTCATAGCAAAGTCCAAGACCGTACTGCGCGTCGGCATTCCCGGCTTCGACAGCCTTCTGCAGCAGTTCCACTGCCTTTTCTTCGTCCTGCTCCACGCCTTCGCCTGCCTGATAAAGGCAGGAAAGATTATACTGTGCCCCGGCATGCCCCTGCTCCGCCGCTTTGGTGTACCAATAAACAGCCTTCTCATAATCCCGCTCTACGCAGGTATTCTCGTACAGCCCATAATAAAGCCCCAGCTGGTGCTGCGCGTCCTTATCGCCAGCCTCTGCAAGCTCCCGGAACAATTCTACTGCTTTCTCATGATTCTGCTCCACGCCGAATCCATGCTTGTAAAAACGGGCAATATTATACTTTGCCGCGGTATCCCCCTGCTCCGCCGCTTCCTGATACCAGTGAATTGCCTGCTGATAGTCCTGCTCCACGCCCTTTGCATCCTCGTAGCAGGCTGCCAGATTGAACTGGGCATTGCACTGTCCGCACTCGGCAGCTTTGCGGTAATATTCGAATGCCATCCGGAGATCCTTTTCAACACCGTCGCCATCCTCATAGAACGCCCCGAGGTTGTTCATGGCGTCCATATTGCCCTGCTCCGCCGCCTTTCGATACCATGCGATTGCCTGTTCCATATCCTTCGGAACGCCGTCCCCGCGCCGGTAGCACTGCGCTATGTTATACTGCCCCGCATCCTCCCCCTGCTCCGCAGCCTCCAGATACCACTGTGCCGCCTTTCCCCAGTCCTGCGGCACGCCGTAGCCCTTTTCATAGCAGTAGCCGAGATTAACCTGAGCGCCGGGATGTCCGCCCTCGGCCGCCTTCTGATACCAGTAGGCAGCCTTGTCATAATCCTGCTTTATTTTCATCGTTTTCCAGTGATAAAGATAACAGTTCCCGACATTCTGCTGCGCGTCGATATCACCGCCCTCAGCGCCCCTCTCGTACCAGTAGAGAGCCTTGTGCCAGTCCTGCGGCACGCCCTGCCCGTTATCGTAGCAATAGCCGAGGCTGCGCTGTGCCGCTGCATTGCCCTGTTCGGCTGCTTTGGTGAACCATTCCACGGCGGCATTATAATCCTTATGTACACCTACACCCTGCTTGTAGCAGTTGCCGAGCTCGTCCTGCGCGGGCGCGTAGCCCGACTCGGCGGAAATGCGGCATTTTCTGATATCAAAGCTGCTTTCCCAGTATTCCCGGTCGTAAGGTATGATGTTGGTTTCGTCTGACATTGCTGTTTTCTCCTTTCCAAAATGAAAAAGCGGTGTTCCGCCCGGCATTCCAATACCATTGCTCAATCGCTGTCCTGCCGTTCCCATCCGGCTGATTTGTAACAACTGATTTTTTCAATGCCCTCATTTTTTACTGCATAGATTCCTTTCTCCACCTTTAATTCTAAAATCTTTTCCATTTCCAGTTCAGGGTATGACATACATTGAATCAATTCACCCGCATTGACTAAAACCAATTTCCCGGATGGAATATTAAGAAACATATCGGCATCACACTTGCCATCCAGGAAATCAATTTCACAATTTTCCATACTCTTATTTGAGTGCCGGAAACGAAAAACATGTTTCCGCACTCCGTTTTTCAAATCCTTTGCTTTGCCTTTCGCGCACATTATACCATGTCCTCTGGACATGATTGCCCCCGGCGGATGCGCACGATTCCCTGATGTATTTGTCCTCCCTTCGGTCGGACGCGAATCGGCGCTGGTATAATATCT
>CAMWWR010000031.1 GCA_947178045.1 uncultured Clostridia bacterium | reverse complement strand
CTTGCGCAGGAACGGAAGACAAACCGGGCACTTGCGGCGGGAAGGGACTCATCTGCCTGGGGCGGCCTGCAAACGAGCGGCGTCGGGAAAGAATTTGCCGGCGCGGAAGCGAGGGCGGACAATGCAGGAAGAGGGTTCGCTGCCGTGGAAAGTCCGAGGGCGGACAGCGGGAAAAGAGTCCGTTGCCGCAGCAAGCTTGAGGGCGGATAATACAGGAAAAGAGTCCACTGCCGCAGCAAGCCTGAGGGCGGGCAGCACGGGGACAGGGGTCTTACCCGAGCTCGACGGGGTGAGGGCACGCAGACTGCGGGCACAGCTTGCCGAGCTGCGCAGAGAAGCCGATCAGGAGAAGGAAATGCCGAAGGACCGGAGGCAGGAAGCGGAGGAGGAATTTGATGCCTGGCGAAAACGAAACGGAGGAGAGCAGGAGCGGCATGGAGAAGACGGACGGGGCTGACAGCGGTGAAAATCCTGCCGTGGAAAAAGACGATGCAAAGCATGCGGATACAGGCCCGGCAGCGAAAGATACTGTCAGGGAAGCCGATACTAATCATGTGAATGCAGATCCGGCAGAAAATGCTCCCGCCGGAAAAACGGAGACGGGCCGGAGGGATGAGATTCTCAGCACGGTCACGCCTGAGGAGGACGCGCTCACGGCGCGGGAAACACTCCGGGATATGGCGGTTGGAATTGCAATTTTTTCATTGATTTTTGCGGCCGCAGGCGGTATTATTATCCGTGAGAGTTGGCTTCGCTGGGTGTTCGGCGTGCTGCTCGGCGGAGGTACGGCAGGGGTGCTGCTGTGGCATCTGTATATCACGATCGACCGTGTGCTCGACATGGATGAGGAGTCTGCGGGCCGGTACACGAAGCGGAGCGCGATGAAGAGGCTGCTGATTGCGGCGGCCGCGTTTGCAGCCGGGGGGCTTTTGCCGCAGGTGTTTCATATTATCGGCGTGCTTCTTGGCACATTCAGTTTGAAGTTCTCGGCATATTTACAGCCGTTAACTCATAAAGTAATAAAATTTTTTAGCAAAGGAGGGTGAGAAAGTGGGCATTGGAAGCAGTTTGCTTTCGACAGGCTTTGCAGGGCAGAATCTGCTGCAGTTCAGCACCGACGAGAATGTATCGTTCGGTGTGAACGGCTTTTGGCAGTACAGGTTCCTTGGCCAGGAGGTCTGGCTGACGACAACGCAGATCACGACGCTGATTGTGATGCTTGCATTGACGGTCTTTGCATTGATAGCAAACAGAGTAATCAGGAAAGCAGATCCGGAAAAAGCTCCGGGGCCGTTCCTGAACGCGATTGAATACATGGTCGACGCGATTGACAATCTGACCAAGACCAACATGGGTGAGAAGCACGGCGGCAAATTCGCGAACTACATCGGCACAATCTTCTGCTTTATTCTGCTGTCCAATATCGCCGGCCTGTTCGGACTCCGACCGCCGACTGCAGACTATGGCGTTACGCTGGGACTGGCGCTGATTACATTTGTCCTGATTCATTACAACGGCTTCAAGTATCAGAAGATGGGACATATCACGAATCTGTTCAAGCCTGTTTTGCTGACGCCGATCAATATCATCGGCGAGTTGGCGACGCCGCTGTCCATGTCGCTCCGTCTGTTCGGCAATGTGCTCTCGGGCACGGTAATGATGGGGCTGATCTACGGGCTGCTCAACAGGTTCGCACTGATTGCATGGCCCGCAGTGCTGCACGGATATTTCGACGTGTTCTCGGGTGCGATTCAGACATACGTATTCTGTATGCTGACGATGGTATTTATCTCAAATACCTTTGAGGAAGAATAGGAAAAGCTCTTCCGGGCGGTCAATTTTAACAGAGGGAATTATATTTTTTAAGGAGGAAACCAGAATGACAGATAGAGGTTTAATTTTAGCATGTTCCGCAATTGGCGCAGGTCTCGCGATGATCGCAGGTATCGGGCCTGGTGTTGGCCAGGGTATCGCGGCAGGTCACGGCGCGGCAGCCGTTGGACGCAATCCGGGAGCAAAGGGTACGATCATGTCCACCATGCTTCTCGGCCAGGCCGTTGCCGAGACGACCGGTCTCTACGGCTTTGCGGTCGCTATTATTCTGCTGTTTGCTAACCCGCTGATCGGCAGGCTTTGATTTTGGAGAACGCATAAAATCAGCAACCGAAGGGAGGCAAAGCAGTGGGCAGTTTGATGAGCAGTATTAACGCGGGCGGCGTATTTCTGACAGAGATCGTGATCAGCGACGAGGACGGCAGGGGCCTGTTTGCCTGGATGAACCGTATTTTCGGACTGGACGCTCAGCTGCTGGCAGATGTCTGCATTACGCTGATCGCCGTGTTCGTCTTGTTCCTGCTGTTATCCTATCTCCTGTTCAATCCTGCGCGGAATCTTCTGGAGCAGCGCCGTGCGAAGATCCAGGGAGATCTGGACGCGGCCGCAAAGGATAAGGAGGATGCGCTCCGCTTCAAGGCCGAGTACGACGCGAAGGTACAGGCTGCGGACACGGAGGTGGATGAGATTCTGAGCGAGGGCAGAAAGAAGGCCATGAAGAAGGAGGCCGAGATCCTTGCGGAGGCTCATGAGGAAGCAGCGAGAATAGCACAGAGAGCGAACAGAGAGATCGAGCTCGAAAAGAATAAGATGAAGGACGAAGTAAAGAAGGAAATGATTTCTGTGGCATCTATGATGGCTGGCAAATTTGTTGCGGAAAGCATGGATGAAAAGAAACAGTCGCAGCTCGTGGACGAGGCTTTGAATGAGATAGGTGATGATACATGGCGAAATTAGTATCCAAGGTATACGGAGAAGCCCTGTTCGATCTGGCTCTGGAGAGGCAGTCCGTGGACGCACTTTTTGAGGAGGCCGCGGGTGTGCGCGAGGTCCTTGGGCAGAGCAGGGAGCTGACGCTTCTGCTGACACATCCGAAAATCAGCAGGGAGGAAAAGCTTGCCGCTGTGGAAAATATTTTCCGCGGCAGAGCGTCCGACGATATGACGGGCTTTCTCTCGCTGGTGGTCGAGAAGGGGCGGGCGGATGAGCTGGATGCGATCCTGGGCTATTTCCTTTCGTTAGTGAAGGACTATAAAAAAATCGGAGTGGTCGGAGTGACCTCCGCGGTGGAGCTGACTGCCGGGCAGAAAGCGAAGATCGAGGAGAAGCTGCTTGCGACGACCGATTATGCCACGTTGGAAATTCATTACAAGGTGGACGCAGCGCTGATCGGCGGAATGGTGATCCGGATCGGCGACCGTGTTGTGGACAGCAGTATCCGTACAAAGCTGTCGCAGATGGAAAAACAGCTGCAGAAAATTCAGCTTTCATAAAACAAAACCAGACTATTTATAGAAGGAAGGTGCTTATCTCTTGAATTTAAGACCTGAAGAAATCAGTTCTGTGATCAAGGAACAGATAAAGAATTACAGCACCAGGCTGGAGGTATCCGACGTAGGAACCGTTATCCAGGTGGCCGACGGTATCGCGCGCATCCATGGTTTGGAGAAGGCGATGCAGGGCGAGCTGCTGGAGTTCCCGAATGAGATATACGGCATGATCCTCAACCTTGAGGAGGACAATGTCGGTGCGGTACTGCTTGGTGACAGCAAAAACATCAACGAGGGCGATACGGTAAAGACAACGGGGCGCGTTGTTGAGGTGCCGGTCGGCGATGCAATGCTCGGGCGCGTTGTGAATGCGCTCGGACAGCCGATCGACGGCAAGGGGCCGGTCGCCGCGACGAAATACCGCCAGATCGAGCGCGTGGCGTCGGGTGTTATCTCGAGAAAATCCGTCGATACCCCGCTGCAGACCGGTATCAAGGCGATCGACTCGATGGTGCCGATCGGACGCGGACAGCGCGAGCTCATTATCGGCGACCGCCAGACCGGAAAGACGGCGATCGCGATTGATACGATTATCAACCAGAAGAGTGAAAACGTAAAATGTATTTATGTGGCGATCGGACAGAAGGCGTCCACGGTGGCCAATATCGTGAAGACGCTGGAGGAGTTCGGCGCGATGGACTACACGACGGTCGTTGTGGCTACCGCGAGTGAGCTTGCTCCTCTGCAGTACATTGCGCCGTATTCCGGCTGTGCGATCGGCGAGGAGTGGATGGAGGCGGGACAGGACGTCCTGATTATCTATGATGATCTGAGCAAGCATGCCACCGCATACCGTACACTCTCCCTGCTTCTCAAGAGGCCGCCGGGACGCGAGGCTTATCCGGGCGATGTATTCTACCTGCATTCGCGTCTGCTGGAGCGCGCCGCAAGACTTTCCGACGAACTCGGCGGGGGCTCGCTGACAGCGCTGCCGATCATCGAGACACAGGCGGGCGACGTGTCCGCGTATATTCCGACGAACGTTATCTCCATCACGGACGGCCAGATTTATCTCGAGACCGAGATGTTCAACTCCGGTTTCCGTCCTGCGGTTAATGCGGGTCTTTCCGTATCGCGTGTCGGAGGCTCCGCACAGATCAAGGCGATGAAGAAGATCGCCGGGCCGATCCGTATCGAGCTGGCGCAGTACCGCGAGCTGGCGGCGTTCTCGCAGTTCGGCTCCGACCTTGACGCCGACACAAAGGAAAAGCTGGCGCAGGGCGAGCGCATCAGGGAGATTCTGAAGCAGCCGCAGTACAGGCCGATGCCGGTCGAGTATCAGGTCATCATCATCTATGCGGCGACGAAGAAATTCCTGCTGGATGTTGCCGTGGCGGATATCCTGAACTTCGAGAGGGAGCTGTTCGATTACATTGACACAAAGTATCCGGAGATTCCGAAGGACATCCGCGAGAAGAAGGTAATGGACGAGGAGTGCGAGCAGAAGCTCATCGGGGCGATTACCGACTTCAAAAAGGAATTCAATAAATAACAGAGAGGGTGTGAAGCTATGGCCTCAATGAGGGATATCAAAAGGCGGAAAGAAAGTATTCAGAGTACCGGACAGATAACCAAGGCCATGAAGCTCGTTTCCACGGTCAAGCTGCAGAAGGCGAAGACGCGCGCGGAGCAGTCGCTGCCGTATTTCAACTATATGTACGAGACCGTGAGCTCCATGCTGGGAAAGTCCAGTACCTTGTCACATCCTTATCTGAATGCCGGCAGCTCGGCGAAAAAGGCGATCATCGTGGTCACCTCGAACCGGGGACTTGCGGGCGGCTATAACTCCAATGTGATCAAGCTGGTGACGGACAGCGGGATACCGAAGGAGGACGCCCTGATCTATGCGGTCGGCCGCAAGGGCAGGGACACTCTGGCCAGACGCGGCTACACGATCCGGGCGGATTATTCCGAGGTGATCAACGAGCCGATGTTCCGGGATGCGGTCGATATCGGACGGGCCGTTCTCGACGCATTTGTGAACAATGAGGTGGGCGAGATCTATATCGCATACACGGTGTTCAAAAACACGGTGGTGCATATTCCGACCTTTTTAAAGCTTCTCCCGGTCGAGAGGAAGGAACCGGAGGAAGCCGGGGCGGCGGAATCCTCGGACAGCCTCGTGCTTATGAATTACGAGCCGGCGGCGGAGGAAGCGCTGGATCTCATCATTCCGAAATATATCAACAGTCTGATTTATGGAGCGCTGGTCCAGGCGCTTGCCAGTGAAAACGGGGCCCGCATGCAGGCGATGGATGCGGCGACCAGCAACGCGGACGAGATGATTTCCGATCTGTCCCTGAAGTATAATCGCGCGCGGCAGAGCTCGATTACGCAGGAGCTTACCGAAATCATTGCCGGCGCGAATGCAATCGGTTAAGGCGGCATGACCGGAAGTAAAGAGAAAAGGAGTGACGAAAAGTTGGCACAGAACAAAATAGGAAAAATCACTCAGATCATCGGCGCAGTCCTCGACATTAAATTTCAGGAGGGAAATCTCCCGGAGATTAATGAAGCGATTAAGATAAAGAACGGCGATAAGCAGCTTGTCGTGGAAGTAGCGCAGCATCTGGGTGACGATACAGTGCGCTGTATCGCGATGGGGCCGACCGACGGCCTTGTGCGTGGTATGGAAGCGGAGGCGACCGGCGCAGCCATCACCGTGCCGGTTGGTGAGAATACGTTGGGCCGCATGTTCAACGTCCTCGGCCAGCCGATCGACGAGAAGCCGGCACCGGAGGGCGTGGAATACATGCCGATCCACCGCAAGGCGCCGAAATTTGAGGAGCAGTCCACGGAGACCGAGATTCTCGAGACCGGTATCAAGGTCGTCGACCTTCTCTGCCCGTATCAGAAGGGCGGAAAGATCGGTCTGTTCGGCGGTGCGGGCGTAGGAAAGACCGTCCTGATTCAGGAGCTGATCACCAATATCGCGACGGAGCATAACGGCTATTCCGTATTTACCGGTGTTGGCGAGCGCACCCGTGAGGGAAACGATCTCTACTATGAAATGATAGAATCCGGCGTTATCAACAAGACGACCATGGTGTTCGGACAGATGAACGAGCCGCCGGGAGCAAGAATGAGAGTCGGTCTGACCGGCCTTACGATGGCGGAGTATTTCCGTGACAGATCCGGAAAGGATGTGCTCCTGTTCATCGATAATATTTTCCGTTTCACACAGGCGGGCTCGGAGGTATCCGCGCTGCTTGGCCGTATGCCGAGCGCCGTGGGCTACCAGCCGACGCTGCAGACGGAGATGGGTGCTCTTCAGGAGCGCATTACCTCCACGAAAAACGGTTCCATCACCTCGGTGCAGGCAGTCTATGTGCCGGCCGATGACTATACCGACCCGGCTCCGGCGACGACCTTCGCCCACCTCGATGCGACGACGGCATTGTCCCGCGCCATCGTGGAGCTCGGTATTTACCCGGCGGTAGACCCGCTCGAGTCGACCTCGCGCATTCTTGATCCGCGTATTGTCGGCGACGAGCATTACAAGGTAGCCCGCGGCGTGCAGGAGATCCTTCAGCGCTATAAGGAACTGCAGGACATCATCGCGATCCTCGGTATGGATGAGCTCTCGGAGGACGAGAAGATGCTTGTTTCCCGCGCGAGAAAGGTACAGCGTTTCCTGTCCCAGCCGTTCCATGTGGCGGAGCAGTTTACCGGCCTTCCGGGAAGATATGTTCCGGTGCAGGAGACCATTCAGGGCTTTAAGGAGATCCTCGAAGGAAAGCATGACGACATTCCGGAGAGCTATTTCCTGAATGCGGGCAATATTGATGATGTACTCGCCAGAGTAAAGAAACAGGGGTAGGTGCGTATGGCAGATACAGGAAAATACTTTCGGCTGCAGGTGATTGCTCCCGACCGCATCTTTCTTGACGGCGAGGCGGACATGATCGAGCTGACGACGACCGAGGGTGAGATCGGCGTGCTGAAGGACCACATTCCGCTGACTGCGATTGTGGCTCCGGGTATTCTGCGGATCAAGAAGGACGGCGAGGAGCGGGAAGCTGCGCTTCACGAGGGCTTTCTTGAGATTCTGGGGGATAAGGTGGTCATTCTGGCCGAATCCTGCGAGTGGCCGGAGGAGATCGACATCAACCGCGCGAACGAGGCAAAGATCCGCGCGGAACGTCGATTGAAGAGCGCGGACGCGGAGCTCAACGAGACGCGGGCCGAGCTGGCGCTGCGCAGATCCCTGATACGCTTGTCGCTGGCGGAGAAGTATCACCGATAGAAGCATAATAGTATTAAAGTATAAAACCTCCATTTTTTGGTAATGCTTATTACCGAAATGGAGGTTTTTTTATGAGAAATCAGGATGAAGAACGCTTTGAGCAGGGTTATGATACAGGGGAGAATCGGGGGCTGAGCCGCCGCAGCGAGCGGCATCAGGCAGCCGGGACGGAGGAAGAGCCGGGGGAGAAAGCCGCTTACACTCGATCAGACAGGGCCGGTGCAAGACAGAGCAGAGACGGCGTCACAGAAGCCGTCGGATATTATCGCGAAAACACGGGTACCGAAGGTCATGAAAACGCGGGCACCGAAGGACGAGACAATTATACAGGGGCAGACAGATATAATCGAATAAGTGCAGGAGAGAAGGGCAGGGGCGGCTTTACGGAGGCGGCCGGATATTATCATGAAAGCGCCAGTATGGGAGTGGAGGATGGAGCCACAGGCCGGAACAACGGATATAGCAGGTGGAACGGGCGGTATCGGGCAGATGTGAGCACAAGAGCAGAGGACGGAGCTGGAGACTGGAGCAGATATGTGGAGCGAAACGGACGATATCGAACAGATACCGGCATGGAAGCAGAGGACGGAGCTGCAGACCGGAACAGGTATGCGGAGCGAGGTGGACGATATCGGGCAGATGTCGGCACAGGAGCGGAGGACGCTGGCACAGGAGCAGAGGACTGGCCTGCAGACCGAAACAGGTATACAGAACAAAACGGACGATATTGGACAGATGCCGGCACAGGAGCAGAGGATTGGCCTGCAGACCGGAGCAGATATGCGGAGAGGAGCGGACGATATCGGGCAGATGTCGGCACAGGAGCGGAGGACGCTGGCACAGGAGCAGAGGACTGGCCTGCAGACCGAAACAGGTATACAGAACGAAACGGACGATATCGGACAGACGCTGGCATGGGAGCAGAGGACGAAACCGCAGACCGGAGCAGGTACGCGGAGCGAGGCGGACAGTATCGCAGGAGCACCGGCACAAAGAGCAGAGAAAGTGGTGCGGGGAGGAAGAAATATTCCCTTATAGACAGCATAAGAAACCGCAGGACAGCATCCCGACAGGGGAAACGGACGGAGTGGACACTTGGAAGCCGCCTGCGTGAGGAATGGAAGCAATTCACAGCTTATGTCAACGAGAGCTGGCGGGTCAGGCTGCTCCTCATACTGTGCGCGTTCCTGCTGATCGGCATGGTGACAAAATATACGACCGACCGGATCTTCTACCGCGAGATGGACATCACGGATGCCTTTGTAGTGACTGATTCGGGCTGTCTGGAAAGCAGGATGCAGATAACCGTGGATTACGGTACGGCATTTCTGACAGAGCACGACAAGCAGGCTCTGATCGGCTATCTTGCCAATTCGCTCGGCATACGGATGGAGGGAGCGGCTGATTATCAGGAGAACGAGGTCAGCCAAGTCTATACCTATCATAAGGAGGCGAAGCGGGCGGCGACCACGATCAAGGCGATCACGCTGCGCCAGGATACCTCCCGCACCTATTTATATACGGAGCTCGTCATTCAAAACGATGTCAATTTTGACATTCTGTCCTATCGCGATATCCTGCTGGAGGCACTGAAGGATCTACAGGTCGTGCAGTCAGAGACGACAATGCAGTTTCTGGGCGCATACGAGGGAGAGCTTCCGCTCGAGCGCTGGGACAGGATCGCGAATTCCATGATCAAAGAGCTGGGCGGCAAGATTATCTATGAGAACAGGGACAAGGAGCTGTACACGATTTATGCCTATTCCAGCCAGCTTCCGGAGTATGTCAGCGTTGATCAGAAAAAAATTAACATCCAGGTGGCGATGCGCTATGAGGAGGACAACAACCGGACGGTTGTGTATCTGGCTACGCCGCTGCTGCGCGGAGACTGGTAGGGGGAGCCGCAGAAAAATAAAATAACGTGTGCAGACAAAGAAAATAAATTTCAAAGCCTGCGCACGTTATTTTCAAAATCTGTGCACGCCATTTTATACCCTGCGTTTTTTCGAAATAGGGCGGCTCTCCATTCCCGTTTTTATTGTTCTCCGTGATAATCCGGATCCAGCCATTTGCTTCGTTCCGGATCAAATTCCTCTGGTGACGGAAATTCTGCGCGGTAGATCTCGATCATTTCGCCATCCACCCAATCCTCTACGGTCATAGTATAATTGTCCGCATGGATCTCGCGCCATACTTCAATATGACGCACACAGAGCAGATGTCCGTCGATCCATTTGTGAAGAGTACTGCACCCATCCGATGCGGCGCTGCTGCGGCTCCACCCGTAAATGATTTCCTTATCAGCATCCGCGACAGGAGAGGATATGTCGTGGTAAGCAGGCTCTTCCACAAACCTTTTCTGTTCTTCATCCCAGAGCCAGAGATAATAGAATATCGGCTGATTGCCCGAATGGCATATCCAGGCAAAATCCGTATATCCGTCAAAATTAGCGTCCAAAACCTTATATTGCAGAGGTGAGCCCTGATAGTGATATGTTTCTACATATTTACATACGATCTGTATTGGCTCGCTCATATCCGCCGGATTCCACACAGAAAATTTTATCGCTCCGTTGTCATACCAGCACTGAGCGCCTGAAGTATCCATGATATCATCTGCCC
>CAMWWR010000030.1 GCA_947178045.1 uncultured Clostridia bacterium | reverse complement strand
CCAGCAACTGCCGCTGTACGCGTGACGCGCAGGCGTTCCGGTATGTGCCGGAGCCTGCAGCATTCGACGATACACTGCCGAAACCCGCCGCAGCTGCACCGACAGCCTGCGCTACAGCAGCCGGTTCACCGCGCTGAACATCGCCCGGAACGACGCCCTCGTGATATTGGAGCTAATGCCCACGCCGAACGTTGTCTTTCCGGTATTGTTATCCATCAGATGAATATAAGCGGCAGCCTGCGCCGTAGAGCCCTCCTGCAGCGCATGCTCGTTGTAGTCGAGCACGCGAAGATCCAGCCCCGACTCCTGCGCAAGGCCGTGCCTTATGGCGTCGATCGGCCCGTTCCCGGTCGAGGTAAAGCTGCGCGCTTCCCCGTCAAACGTATATTCCACCGTCACGCGCGTATCATAATCGCCCTCGACGGCAGCGGAAATTTCCTCCATACGGCTCCTGCGGAAGTGATACGGCTCCTTCCGGTTTAAATAGCATTTGCGGAATTCGGACATGATCTGCTCCGGCCCGACCTCGCCCTGCCTTTCCGTAATCACCTGCACGACATCCGCAAATTCCTTGTGCATCCCCTTCGGCAGCTTGAATCCGAAATAGGTCTCCATGATGAATGCTACGCCACCCTTGCCGGACTGACTGTTGATGCGCACGATCGGCTCGTACATTCTGCCGATGTCCGCCGGGTCGATCGGCAGATACGGCACCTGCCAGATCTCGCTGCCGCGCTCCTTCATCGCCCGGACACCCTTGTTGATCGCATCCTGATGGGAACCCGAAAATGCCGTAAACACGAGCTTGCCCGCGTAAGGATGCCTTTCCGGGATCGGCAGCTTGCAGCAGCGCTCGTACACCTCCGCGATCTCGTGAATATTTTCGATCGCAAGCCCCGGGTAGATGCCCTGGGAAAACATATTGTAGGCGATCGTCAGGATATCGACGTTGCCGGTGCGCTCCCCGTTGCCGAACAGAGTGCCCTCGACGCGGTCCGCTCCCGCGAGCAGCGCCAGCTCGGACGCCGCCACGCCGCAGCCGCGGTCATTGTGCGGATGCACGGAGAGGATGATGCTGTCCCTGTCCCTGAAATGCTTCGACATCCACTCGATCTGGTCCGCATAAACGTTCGGCGTGTTCATCTCCACGGTCGACGGCAGATTGAAAATGATTTTATTGTCCGGCGTCGGCTGCCAGATATCCTGCACCGCGGTGCAGATCTCCAGCGCGAAATCCAGCTCGGTGCCGGTAAAGCTCTCCGGCGAATATTCCAGCATGATTTTACCCGGAAAATCCTTTGCGTATTCCTTTACAAGCTTTGCTCCCTCCACGGCGATCTGAATGATCTCCGGCCGGGACATGCCGAACACGACGTCCCGCTGCAGCGTGGAGGTGGAATTGTAAATATGTACCACCGCCCGCTTTACTCCCTGGATCGCCTCGAACGTGCGCGCGATCAGATGCTCCCTGCACTGGGTCAGCACCTGCACGGTCACGTCGTCCGGTATCATTTTGCGGTCGACGAGCTGCCGCAGGAAATCGTACTCGATGCGGGAGGCCGACGGAAAGCCGATCTCGATCTCCTTAAAGCCGAGCTTCACCAGCATATTGAAAAATTCGATTTTTTCCTCCACAACCATCGGCTCGATGAGCGCCTGATTGCCGTCGCGCAGATCGACGCTGCACCAGAGCGGCGCTTTCTCGATCTCCTTGTTCGGCCATTCCCTCTCCGGATAGTCAACCACCGGATTTTTGCGGTATCGTTTATAATTCATCCTGTCAATCCTCCATTTCAAAGCAAACTGCCGCATCATAAGCCGCGGTTCTGAATTTATTTTTTTGCTGCCGCAAAGCATGCTTCACTTCCCGGCACAGATCGCAGCCTTCACTCCGGCAGAACGCCGCCGGTGTCGTCTGCGATCCCGTCCTCCGGCTCCCCGTTCCCGGTCTCCGGGGCAGTCTCCGCATCACCGTCCCCGCCGCTCACGCCGGTCTCGATGACCTCAAACGCGTCCTGCGCTTCGGTGATCTCTACGCCGATCGTTCCGGTGCGCACGGTCACCTCCGCCTCCGTATCGGAATATACCGACACATAATAGCTGCCCGGCTCGTAATCCTTCAGGTCAATATAGAGCTTCAGCTCCTGCTTGGTCAGCCGGGAAAGCACCTCCTCGCTGCCGAGCACCTTGATATTGATATCGTTCTTTGTCGTAAAGGTCACGTCGTAGTTCTCCGCAAGGCCCCTCACCTCAATATCGGAGCTGCCGACCTTAAAATCCGCCGCCGGCATTTTGGCGATCTCCGCCTTGACCGTCACATACTTTTCGTCATCCACGAGAACATACCGTCCCTCATAATGCTCGTTCAGATATGTCTCGATGTTTATGCTCGCCTCGACGTCCTCGCTCTGCATGCTGATGTCGAACGGTATCGTCATGGAATAGATCGACCGCAGATCCTCCTCGGTGCCCGCGATCGTGATCTCCGTCGGCACATGCTGCGTCCCCGTGCACTCGTAGCCGTAGCTCGGCGTTCCCTCGATCGTAATCAGCAGCAGGATCTTCTTTACCGGCAGCACGGTCACCTCGACCGCGACCTCCGTCGCCTCATACTCCAGCCTGACATCGTCGACCACATAGCCGTTCCTGTCGTAGGCCTGGATCTGCGCCACCTGCTCGAAGCTTCTGCTCACGCCGGTCGTATCGACCTCGACGACAACCTTTGCAATCCGGTCAATCTGCTTCTTCGACCCGGCGATCTGCACCAGATTCGGCCGCACCGTCATACTGGACACATAATAGCCCTCCGCCGCCTGCCCCTTCGGCAGGATATCCACGCGGAAGGTTTCCCTTACATAATCCTCCAGCGTCAGCAGCATGACCTCCGGGCTTTTTTCCTCGATGATAACATCCTCCCTGGCAAAGCTGCTCTTCTCGCTGAGCCTTACCTGGATCGGCACCGCGTACACGAGCGACATCTGCCGGTAATCCGCCGTCACCTCAAAATCCGCCGCCGTCAGATTGTCCGCGACCGAACGCGGCGCCCGGACCTTGATATTGGCCGTCCGCCCGCTCTCGATATCGCTGATCTTGCCCTGCTCCTGCAGCGCGCTTTCATTCAGCACGGTCACCGGAATGTTCTCGATCGTCACGGAAACATACGGATCCTGCATATTCATGATCGCCATCCAGACAAGGAACGCGCTGACCAGAGAAATCAGCTTCCACCCAAAATTGTGCAGAAGCCTCTTCTTCAGCGCTGTCAGCACTCTCTTCAGATATGCGCCGTCGCCGTCGCTTCCCCCGCTCTCCTGTCTTCCTGTTGTCCTGTCCTTTTCCATCATACCCTTCCGTTCCCCTCAATCGCCTTCCTCCCGCGGTCAGGCCTGCTTTTCCTTCTTTCCGAGCAGGAACCAGCCACGTTTCTTTTCGTCCGGCTTGCGCATTCCGTAGAGCTGCTCCTTCAGCAGATCGCCGCTGATTCCGCGGATGATTTCCCCCGCCTTCGCGATGGACACCTTCCCCGTCTCCTCCGAAACGATGATCGTAAAGCTGTCGCTCTCCTCACTGATGCCGACTCCGGCGCGGTGCCTTGTCCCCATCTCCTTGCTCAGCTGCATGTTCTGGGACAGCGGCAGATAGCAGGTGGCCGCCACGATCTTTCTCCCCCGGATAATGATCGCCCCGTCGTGCAGCGGCTTGTTTTCCTCAAAAATACTGATGAGCAGCCCCGACGAAATGTCCGCATCCAGAATGATGCCGGTATCGATATATTTCTGCATGTCGATCTGCTGCTCGATCACGATGAGCGCGCCGGTCTTCTCCTTTGCCATCGTATATATCCCGCGCACCAGCTCGTCGATATCCTTATCGTTCAGGGCGGACTTTCCCTCCGAGCCGGAGCCGAAGATCGACGGCACGATTTCGCGCTGCCCGATCTGTTCGAGCACCTTGCGCAGCTCCGGCTGAAACAGGATGATGATCGCGGTGATCCCGACTCCGACGGCATTCACGAAGATCCACAGGATCGCATGCAGCTTGAAGATCGACGCGATGAACCAGAACAGCAGCAGAAACAGCAGTCCCTTCAATACGGCCCAGGCATTCGTCGTCTTGATCCACCGCAGGAAATAATAGATGACGACCGCGATGATCAGTATCTCGATCACATCCGTGACATGCAGCTTCGCAAGCCGTACAAAATATTCGTTAAAGAATGTTTTAATGACCTCCATTGTCCTCCTCCGGCTCATCGAGCTTTTCCATGGCCGCTTTCCGGTGCGCGAGCTCCTCCATGCGGATCAGCTCCTCCTCGTTCAGCATAACCGTCTCGCCTGTCTCACGGTTCTGTCCGGACTGCATGGCCTCCGGTACAGGTTCGGCCGCGTCGGAACGTTTTCCCGCCGCCGGCGCCGTTTTATCCGATGCCGCCCTCTCCGATGCTTCCCACTCTGCCGCCGGCCTGTTCCGGTTTACTTCGGCCCTCGCCTCGTCCCGGACCGGCGCGCTTCTGACCGGCCTGCGCAGCGGCATCGGCCGCCCGCCCTTCATACGGCGCACCTGGCCGCCCGTACCGCTGCCGTTCTTCGGCCGGAAAAACACCTCCCCGGTCTCCTCGTCGAGGATCTCCTCATAGTCATCCTCATCCTCGTCCTCCGAAGCGGCTCTCTTCTCGTTGATGTGCTTAATCTCACGCGCCTGCAAGCCGATCTCAATCTTCGGCACCGCCTTCACATAGTAAAAATAATCGTCGTCCTCGAACTGCACGTTCTCAACCGCCGTGTAATCGAGCACCCGCTTGAAGAACAGCGCAACGAAAGCAAGCAGCGCCGACAGCACCGTGCCGAGAATCATTTTTCCGATCGCGCCGGCCGTGCCGAACTTCAGGTCGCAGAGCAGAAAGCCGAACACATTGACGACCGCCCCCGCAAGGATGGCAATCTCCGACGCGTACTCCATCCGCAGCTTGCGCACAACATAGACCACGATAATGACAAGGGCGAACACAAATGCCGCACCCAGAATCTCCGTGCGCCCCGTGATATCCTCAAACACCTCCGTGTAGAGCGGGAGAACGTCGTCCGTCGTATAGCTGGCATTCAGTACGGTGTGCTTCTTGATGATGTCAAACATATAGTACACGATCACGCCGCACGCGGACGGGAGCATCGTGATCGGATTGGCCGTCAGCCCGAGCAGGATCGGCACAAAGTACGGAATATTGAGCGTGTACAGGATCGGTATCCCGACGACCGCGTACCCGTACTGCGGCGCGAACCGCAGGAAAAAGCAGTACAGAATAACAAATACGACAGCCACGATGATCGCCATCAGCGGGGAGGCGGCCACGATATGCAGCACGGAAAAAATCATGGAAAAAAACACCAGGATCGAAGGCGGCGTGAACGCGCACAGCAGGGAGACGAGAAGGACGACGACCGTCTTCTCCAGCCTTCCCTCATAAGCAAGCGACGAATTGATCAGCCGAAGCGTCACAAACGCCAGCAAAAACTTCAATATGGGGTCAATTACCATCTGAAACTTCTGATAATAGGTTCTCAGCAGAGAACGCAGCTCCAACAGCTTAATCATTATTCGCCTCCTCGTTTCCGGCAGTCTCGCCCTCCTCCTCACGGTAGAAGCGGCGCATTACCTTGAGCATCCGAAAATACTTTGCCAGCTTTCCGCGGGACAGATCGTACTTGATCGAATATCCGATGATTGCTCCGACGATATACACCGTGAGCAGCACGACGTAGATCACGAGCACCGTCATGCCGATCGCCCGGTAGTCCAGCGTTACGGCCTGCGCAATCAGATATTCGGATTTGTAGAGCGCGACCAGCGCAAGCACCAGCAGATACCCCACCGTAACCGAAAGCACTGTCTTTAAAATCTGCAGACGCACATAATCCGATTTATAGTATTTGCTCAGCTTAATGTCCTGCCTGCCCGCTCCCTCTTCATAGATGGCAAGCTTGGTCATCAGCCTTGTTTTTCTTATATTCAGCATGGCTTTTCCCTTTCCGGCCCGTTCGCCTGTTATAATTGTCAACACTTTTTCTCAGGCTATACCCAAAACTGGAAAAGAAGCTGGAAAAAAGTGCACTCTACGCCAATGTATAATAGATTATAGCACTTTGCAAATTGGAAGTAAAGCGCATTTTCACCGGTCAGCCGTCCGGACAGCCAATCGTATGACCGCCGGAACGCCGTCTGCTCCCGTTGTCCTCACGGATCGACAAAATGCGCCCGCTGACTCGCCGGGCGCATTAAAGCTGGATTCTGTATTAATTTTTATCTTCGTCAGCGTTTTTCTAACGCTCCCCGGCAGGCGGGAACCACCCGAGCTCCACGCGCACCTCCTTGCGCTCCAGATCATTGTTGCGATAGCAGCATGCGTCAAAGCCGATCAGCGTGAAGCCCTCGTGCAGGTAAAAGCCGATGGCGTTGACATTGCAGGACTGCGTTTCCAGCATCACCGCCCTCCGTTTCTCCTGTCGCGCCCGATCCTTTGCAAGCTCCATCAGCGCATGTCCGACTCCCCGGCCGCGCAGGCTCTCGTCCACCCAGAGCTCCGTGACGCGGAGCCGGTTTGACCACTCCTCCGGTGCGGTCTCGATCGCCGCCAGCAGCCCGCCGTCCCGGACGATTCCCCACGCGCACGCCTTCTCCCAGTGCTTTTCGTACAGCCGGTCCGGAAAATCATACTCCTCCGGCGTGTGCGTTACCGGCTGTGCAAAGCGCTTCTTTTTCATATTCATGGTGAAGCCGTCCTCGCTGCGCTCCACTGTGATATCATAATATTCCTCTGTTGTGTACGCGATCGGTATGGTCGCGCCCTCCCACTGCTCCTTTGACAGCAGGATCAGCTGATGCTCCATATTTTTCTCCATTTCTGCTCCGTTCTCCTCCTATGCCGGCCTGTTTTTCTGCCCGACCTTGGCCAGCAGCAGCATGGAGAGAATAAACATCGCAAATGCGCCGAATATTGCCACACTGTGCGCGATCCCGAGAGGCGAGGCGTTCCGCACTCCCTCGATGTTCGCATACAGCTTTCCGTAGGCGAGATAGACGGTCACCTCGCTGCCCTTGCGGTAGGAGTAGGAATTATGGGCGTTTTTCAGATCATATTCCTTTCCGTTGTAGCTGACAACGACCTCATATACGGTCTGGTAGGTCGTCGAGTATTTGGTCTTTATTCTCTTCTGCTTTGCCTCCGAGCTGACCACGCGCGCCTTGACCTCCTTATAATCCAGCTTCGCGTCGTCCGCCGGTTTTTTTATAAGCACGGCTGCCACAATAAAGAGAACCATTACGCCAAGACAGATATACACCTTTTTCATGAAAACATTCTCCCCCTTCGATCGGAAATATTTATAACGGATTATAGCAAATAACCGAACGCTTTACAACTGCCTTGTGAAATATTCCGCGATCATCCGCTGAGCCCTCTCGTTACAGTAGACAGCCTCGTACTCCGTACCGCCCCTGCTCATCCGCGGGGCACAGTACAGTCCGGCTCTTTGTCCCTCCTCCAAAACGATCTTTTTCCACTGCCCGTCCACATACTTTTCCTCCAGGCAGCCCTGTTTCTGCAGAAAACGAAAAATCTCCGCTCCGGTAAGCTTTTTCACCGTCTCCGGATCTCTCCTCTCGCTCAGCGCCGCGGCCAGCTCCGGCAGCAGGTATCCTTCCTTGTAGGGAAAATCTTCCAGCTGCCCGGGCGTCAGAAAAAATTCCGCCTTCGGCTTTCTGGCCGAGCCCGCTTTACCGGAACCGATTCCGACCGACTCTTTCCCCTGTATCCCTGTTCCCGCCGATTCCGCATCGCCCGCAGTCGTCCTTCTTGCTCCTGCCCCTCCCGGAATGCCGAGCACCTCCTGCAGTTCTCCGAAATACAGCTTCGGCCGTTCTCCGCCGGTAAACGCCCGGATCCTGTCCAGAAAACGTTCCCCGTACCGGCGGCACCTGCTCTCGCCGATCCCAGACACCGCCCGCAGCTCGTTTTCGGCAAGCGGAAGCCTTATGCACATTTCTGTCAGCGTTTTATCCGTAAAGACCACATAGGGCGGCACATTCTCCTCTTTGGCGATCTCCATGCGCAGCTGCCGCAGGAGCTCAAAGAGCTCCAGCCCCCTTGAGTTCAAAATATCCGATCTGCGGCCGGACGCGGAGCCTGTCCGGCCCGGCCGCCTTCCCTGCTCCGTCTTCTCCTTCCGCGGGGCGCGCCTGAGGATAAAGGCTTTTCCGCCATCCATAAGTTCTTTCGCCCCTGCCGTCACCTTCAACAGGGCATATTTATCCTTTGTCTGTGTCAGAATTCCTTCCTCCACCAGCTGGCCGATCAGCTCTTTGATCTCGCCCTCCGGCCAGCCCGCCAGGCTCCCGTACATGCGGCAGGCGGGAGCATTGTACTCCCGCAGCTTTGCGGTGACACTCCCCGAAAGCGTCCCCGCGATCACATTGATTCCGAAGCGCTGCCGCATTTCCAGCACGCATTCCACAATCTTTCCGGCCTCCTCGGTAACATCGACCTCCTCAAATTCCCTCTGGCAGTTCGAGCAGTTTCCGCAGGCCCTGCTGCCGTGCTCTCCGAAATAGTTGAGTATGTACATGCGCAGACAGCTTTTCGTCGTGCAGTAGTGCTGCATCTGCTGCAGCCGCGCCTCATCCCTCTCACGCACCGCCGCCCGGTCATCCTCCGGGCTGTGGGGATCTTCCTGTGCGAAAGAACTCTCTTCCTTCCATTTGTCCTGCTCTTCCCGCTCTTTCGCACTTTGTTCCATCAGAAACCGATTGATCATAATATCCTGCGCGGAGTAGAGCAAAATACATTCCGACGCTTCTCCGTCGCGCCCGGCCCGCCCCGCTTCCTGATAATAATTCTCCATGCTCTGCGGCATATTGTAGTGGATGACATAGCGAATGTTGGATTTGTCGATTCCCATCCCGAACGCATTGGTCGCCACCATCACCGGCTTCCTGTCGTAGGTGAAATCCTCCTGATTCCGCCTGCGCTCCTCGCTCTCCAGACCCGCATGATACCGCACGGCAGGCACGCCCGACGCTGCAAGCAGCTCATACACGCTCTCCACATTCTTCCTTGTGGCGCAGTAAATCAGACCGCTGTCGCCGGAATGCTCCTTCACATAATTCAGGATATACTCGTCCTTCTCCCGCTGCCTTCCCAGCGTTTCCACGGAAAAATAAAGGTTTTTGCGATCAAAGCCGGTGACCAGCACCCGAGGATCGGCAAGCCCGAGAACGCATGCAATATCCTCCTTCACCGCCTCGGTCGCCGTCGCGGTAAAGGCGCTGATGACCGGGCGCTTTGGCAGCTGCCGGACAAACTGCACGATCTTCAGATAGCTCGGGCGAAAATCCTGCCCCCACTGCGAAATGCAGTGCGCCTCGTCCACGGTGAGCATCGACAGCTCCACCCGCCTTGCAAACTGCAAAAACTCAAAGGTCTCCAGACGCTCCGGAGCCGCATAGACGATCTTATAGCGCCCCTCCGCCGCAAACCGAAGTGCCTTTGAAATCTGCCCCTCCGACAGGGAGCTGTTGATATAGGCCGCGTGCACGCCCGCCTGGTTCAGCGCCTTCACCTGGTCCGCCATCAGGGAGATCAGCGGTGAAACCACGATCGTGATTCCCGGAAACAGCAGCGCGGGCACCTGGTAGCAGATCGATTTTCCCGCGCCGGTCGGCATAATCCCGAGCACGTCCCTCCCGGCCAGGATAGAATCAATCAAAAGCTCCTGCCCTTCGCGAAAGCTGTCGTAGCCGAAATAGTTCTTCAGTATATTAAATTTATCTGCCTTAATTTTATCTGTCACAATCCACCCTTCCCGCAGATCATTGCCTCACAGCATCCATGTAACCTTCTGATCCTTATGCGTGTAGTTTTTCAGCTTCTGCCGGTACGAGGACAGTCTCTGCTTATAGCTGGAGGCCTGCGCCTCGCTGATGCCCCCCGATGCCTCCAGCTCGCTCAGCGTCCGCTCAAGCTCTCTGAAATTTTCCTGTGCGGCATCCTTGTAATTATTCGACATGTTCATTTCAAGCTCCTGCGCGATCTTCTCAAGCTGATTCACTTTTCCGACTTTTTTCAAAAATCCGAACATATACCGCCTCCTGCTTTGTCCATAAAAACTGTATTGCAAGTCGCTTATACTATACTTTATTTTACAGGGTTTGTAAATCCTTTTGAATCGGGCTTCTTGAGTTTCCCCATTTTACATTTCGGGTCGGAAGGAACTGTTCTTTCTGCAAA
>CAMWWR010000029.1 GCA_947178045.1 uncultured Clostridia bacterium | reverse complement strand
GGGTCGAGGAGAGCGACGCGAACCCGGAAACACTGCTGCTGCGGCTGAAGCGGGAGGGAAGAAGAATTCCGGGTATTTTCATGGTGTGCGGCACGGAGGATTTTCTGCTTGAGCGGAACCGGGCGTTTCATCGCTTCCTGCAGCAGGAGGGAATCCCGGTGTTCTACGAGGAGAGCGCCGGAAGCCACAATATGCAGTTCTGGGATCCGAAGCTTGAGCCTGCGATCCGCTGGCTGCTGGAGGAATAAAGAGGGACGACGGAAAGGGGAAGGATATGGAGGAGAAGGATTATTTGCTCTGCTATACAAGGGAGGCGCTCGAGGATCCGGTGTATTCCCAAAAGCTTGCGTACAGCATGCACCTTGCACTGACGCGGGACGGGGAGCATTTTACGGCGCTCAACCACAATTCGGGGATTTTGTACGCGAAGGCGGTTTCCCGCCCGGACGGCACGCTGTGTGCGAAGAGCCTGCGGGAGCCGAAGCTTTTTTGCAGGCCGGACGGCTCCTTCGGTGTGACGGCCCACAGGATTGAGACGGACGGAAGCACGGACGCGGAGCTCGGGGAAAAGCTGCTCGCGTTTTGCAGCGAGGATCTGATTCATTATCGGGAACTGGGCGCATGGGGCGCGCAGGAAGCGGAGACAGTGCTCCACGAGGCCGCAAACCGGATGCGGAGTGCGGCGGCGGAGCTCGCATCTGCGGCGGAGAATACGTCCGCGGGGCAGGAGCCGGCGGAGGACGGGCGCATGCGCGAACAGCGCTTCCTGCTCGGGCGCTTTACGCAAAAGGAGCGCGCGGCGATCGAGGCGCAGCTGCCCGGGGCCGTGCCGGGCAATATGATCGCGATCCCGCGGGAGATGGCGGAGCGCCTGAAATGCAGGTTCCTCACGCCGGTCAATGTGGCGAACGAGGTGCCGGAGACCGTGGAGGCGCACAGTCCCAAGGAGCTTGCCGCAGTGAGGGCCGCGGCAGGCTACAGCGACGGATCGTCGGTGGAAAAAAGAGTGGACTGGTACGCGGACGAAGTGGACTGGAATACGCCGGGCGAGTACGAGGTGTACGGGAAGGTGCACCAGGAGCATTTTCCGTTTCCGATCGCCTGGGACCGCGCGGACCCGTGCATCGGGCGCTGGGGCGGAAAATACTATTTTATCGCGACGAACGATGCCGACGGGAACAATTCCCTGTACATACGGGAAGCCGATACGATTCCGGCGCTGGTGACGGCGCAGGAGGTCCGGATCCTCGACACGCATACATACCCGCATCTGAAGGGACTTCTGTGGGCACCGGAGTTCCACTGCATCGGGGACAGGCTCTATATTTTTCACGCCGGCACGCCGGGGCCGTTTGAAAAGGAGCAGAGCCATGTGATGGCGCTGAAACCGGGTGGCAATCCGATGCGGGCGCAGGACTGGGAAATGCCGGTGCGCGTCGTGCGGCAGGACGGAAGCATGCTGTATGGCGAGCAGGGCATCACGCTGGATATGACGGAATTCGAGGCGGCGGGAGTGCATTATGTATGCTGGTCGCAGCGGCAGTTTAAGCCGGTTGACCAGGGAGCATGGCTCTATATCGCGAGGCTGAACCCGGAAAGGCCGTGGCAGCTTGCCTCGGAGCCGGTGCTTTTGTCGCAGCCGGAGTACGGCTGGGCGAACAATCACACCTTTGTGGACGAGGGTCCGTTTGTGATCCTGCGGGACGGCATGGTCTACATGACCTTCTCGAGCGCGGCGGTCGATTCGACCTATGTGACGGGGCTGCTCTCGGCGCGCGAGGGGGACGACCTGCTCGTGCCGGAAAACTGGGTGAAGGAGAATTATCCGCTGCTCTCCTCGCGCAGCGTGCCTTCCGACGTCAGCCGGGATGGCTGCACGGCGGAGAAATCAAGGTGGGGGGAATTCGGCCCGGGGCACAGCTCCTTTGTGACGGACGAGGACGGCGTGACCTATTTCGTCTACCACGCGAGGCGAGGGGTGAACGGGGTGAGGGCAAGCGGCCTGCGCAGGCTGCATTTTAACCGGGAGGGCTTCCCGGTGCTCGACCTGACGGAGGAGCTTGATCTGAAGCCGGAGCTCGCCTGGGTAAAGACGAGGGTGATCGTGAAATAGCGGACCGGATATCCGGCCGGAAGCGGACCGCCTGCGGGCGGCGTGAATCTGAGGAAACGGTGAATCAATCCGCGTTTCCATGATAATATTTATGCGCGTGCCGAAGCACGCAGATAGGAGCAGCAATGAAAAAAAGAAATCTGTTTTTTGCACTTGCGGCGGCGGTCGTACTCGCGGGCTGCGGAAAGCCGGCGGAGGGGGAGAACGGCCAGCCGACTGTGACGGGAGGACAGGCCGGGCCGGAGGCGACGGTCACTCCGGAGGCAACAGCAACGCCGGAGCCGACAGCAACGCCGGAACCGACTCCGACACCGACGCCCGAGCCGGTCGCCGAGAATTTTCTTGAGCTTTACAAGGACTATTTCTATATGGGAGTCGCCCTGAATCCGTCCGACTTCAACAGCTGGGGCAAGATCTCGGATACCATTACGGCGAATTTCAACAGCTTTACCTGCGAGAACGAGATGAAGCCGGACGCGCTGCTGCGCCAGAAGGAGAGCCAGGACGGGCTTGCGGACGGCAGCACCTACACGGAGCCGGCCGTGGATTTCTCGCGCTGCAACGCGGCGATTTTGCGCGCGCTGGAAAATGATATCAAGATCCGGTTCCATACGCTTGTGTGGCATGCGCAGACTCCGCGCTGGTTCTTTACCGAGGACTATACGAACGACGGCGCGTATGTCAGCAAGGAGGTTATGCTCCAGCGCCTGGAGAGCTATATCCGCCAGGTGCTGACCTGGTTCGATACGGAGTATCCGGGGATGATCTACGCCGTGGATGTGGTGAACGAGGCGTTCAACGGGCCGATCTCCGACGAGAATCCGTTCGGCGTTGTGGAGGAATGCGACGGACACGAAAATTACTGGTTTGAGGTGCTCGGAACGGATTATGTTTATTACGCGTTTTACTACGCAAGACAGTATGCGGCGGACTATATGAAATTGTTCTACAACGATTACAATACGGTCTCCAAGGCGAAGCGGATTGTCGACGGCCTGCAGAAGATCCAGGACGAGGGCCTGATCGACGGCATCGGCATGCAGTCCCATGTCGGGCTGGAGAGCGTGATGGATGTCACCCTGCTGCCGACCGTCCGCACCTTCTGTCGTGCGGGCTACGAGGTGCAGATTACGGAATTTGACTTAGGGATCGGGCAGGAGGCGACCGAGGAGAATCTGGAGAAGCAGGCACGCAAGCTGAAATGTCTGATGCAGGGGCTGCAGAAGATTGTTGACAGCGGTATGCCGTTCACCTCCATGACCTTCTGGGGCTATACGGACCGTCCGGCAAACAGCGGCTGGAGGGCCGGCGAGCATGCGCTTTTGTTCGACGAGCAGGGTAATCCGAAGCGCGCATATTACGGTGTGCTGCAGGATCCGTCCGTGTGGGCGATTGATTACTGATGCGCTGAAATTCCGGCGCGGAGCCGGAGCGGATAATCGGTTGTATAAAACCACCTTTTATGCTATACTTGTGCAGAGAGGTGGTTTTTTTATGTTTCAGGTGAAATATGTGGTCGTGGACAGCTTTGACGATGCAGATTTTGTGAGGAACTGGCCGGACGGGATCCCGGTCTGGTTCTTTGTTGTACTGAAAACGCCGACCCTGCTGCGGATCGGCGGCCAACGGGTCGAATGCGAGGCGGACAGCTTTGTGCTCTATCCGCCGATGACGCCGATCTATTATGAAGCGTGCGGAGCACATCACCATGAGGAATGGATCCAGTTTTTGTCCGACGATACCGAGCTGCGGGAGCCGTATGTGCCGTTCGCGAGGCCGGTCAAGCTGATCAATCCGTTCGGGGTGCATGAGCTGATGCGCATCCTGGCGTATGAGAATATCGCGGGCTACAGCGAGCGGGAAAAATCTATGGAAGCGATGATGAAGCTGCTCGTCTACAAAATGCACGATTCGTGCGTGAACAGGGAGGCGGTCAGCATGGATTCCCGTCTGCTGCACTTGCGCTCGCAGATTTATCTGCACCCGGGAAAGGAGTGGACGGTGCACAGAATGGCTGAGATGGTCTATCTGAGCGAAAGCCGCCTGCACACGATGTACAAGGCGGCGTTCCGGATTACCTGCATGAACGATGTGATTATGAGCCGGATCCGGTATGCGCAGAACATGCTGGAATGCACGGACAAGCCGGTGCTGGATATCGCCCTGGAATGCGGCTATCACGGCAACGAGCATTTTTGCCGGCAATTTAAGGAAAAGACGGGCCTGACGCCGGGCCAGTACCGCAATAAATACGCGATTCCGCGAAGGCCGGGGCAGGACTGAGCCGTGCGGCGCACGGGCGCAGTCCGGTAAAATTGTTTGCGCGGTACTTGAAATCACAGGGGCAATGGGGTACAATAAGAACAGCCTTTTAGAAAGGGGGATGGATTTATGGAATCGATAGGCTGGCTGATTGTTTTTGTACTGCTGATCGGTTTTGAGGCGGCTACGATGGGGCTGTTTACGATCTGGTTTGCCGGCGGTGCGATTGCGGCGTTTCTGGTGTCGCTGTTTCTGGATAATCTGATCGTGCAGCTGATCGTGTTTTTGATCGTATCGTTTCTTCTGCTCTATTTTACGAGGCCGGTCGCGCTCCGGTATTTCAACGGGAAGCGCGTGAAGACGAATATCGATGAGCTGGCCGGGAAGGAAGCGAGAGTGGTCGAGGCAATCGACAACTTTAACGGGACCGGCGTCGCACTGTTAAACGGACTGGAGTGGACGGCGCGTTCCGACAAGGACGACGAAATCATTCCGGCGGGAGAAAAGGTAACGGTAAAAGAAGTGAGGGGAGTCAAGCTCATCGTTGCCCGGGCGACAGTGCCGGAGGCGGCTTCGGAAATACCGCAGAATTAATCAGAGTTTGCCGTTTGGCAAAGAAGGAGGGAAAAAAATATGCCACCAGTAGGATATGTTGCGATCGCGTTTGTCGTTGTCATTTTATTGATTTTGGCATCGTGCGTCAAGATCGTGCCGCAGGCACAGGCTTATGTTGTGGAGCGCCTCGGAGGCTTCCAGGATGCCTGGAGCGTCGGCGTTCATTTCAAGGCGCCGTTCATCGACAAGATCGCGAAGAAGGTGCTGCTGAAGGAGCAGGTCGTGGACTTCGCGCCGCAGCCGGTTATCACGAAGGATAATGTTACGATGCGCATCGATACGGTCGTATTTTTTCAGATCACCGACCCGAAGCTTTACGCTTACGGCGTGGAACACCCGATTATGGCGATCGAGAATCTGACCGCGACGACGCTGCGTAACATCATCGGTGATCTGGAGCTTGACCAGACGCTTACCTCGAGAGAGATCATCAACACGAAGATGCGTGTATCCCTCGATCAGGCGACCGACCCGTGGGGCATCAAGGTGAACCGTGTCGAGCTGAAGAATATTATTCCGCCGGCAGCCATCCAGGATGCGATGGAGAAGCAGATGAAGGCGGAGCGCGAGCGCCGCGAGGCGATTCTTAAGGCGGAGGGCGAGAAGAAATCGACCATCCTTGTAGCGGAGGGTAAGAAGGAGTCCGCGATCCTCGAGGCAGAGGCCGAGAAGGAGGCTGCGATCCTCCGCGCCGAGGCGAAGAAGGAGGCCACCATCCGCGAGGCGGAGGGCCAGGCGCAGGCGATCATCGCCGTACAGAAGGCGAACGCCGACGGTATCCGCGCGCTGAACGAGGCCAGCCCGAATGCGGGTGTTATCCAGCTCAAGAGCCTGGAGGCATTCAGCAGGGCAGCGGACGGCAAGGCGACGAAGATCATCATTCCTTCGGAGATCCAGGGCCTGGCAGGGCTTGCGAAGAGCCTCGTAGAGGTCGGAGGGAAGGATGCGTAGCGATGCCGGAACGGGCAGCATTGGCATGATAGAGATTGTTTGGTGATGAAAGGGCCTTCTGTGGAAGCGTGAGCGGCACGGGAGGCCCTTTGTGCGCATGCCTGCAAAGGAAGATCGTCGCGTGCGGCGGCATTTGCCCCGCGGGGGCAGAGTGAATGGGCGGAAGCAGGCAGAAAAGGAGGAAAAAGATGATTTGCATAAAAAGCGGGTTAATTCATGACGCGATTCATAAGGAGTCTTTCAGGGCGGATCTTCTTGTGGAAAACGGGAAAATTGCGGCAATCGGGGAGAATCTTGAGGGAAAGGAGGGCGCCCGCGTCATAGATGCCGCGGGGCTTTCTGTGTATCCGGGCTTTGTGGAGGCGCACGGACATATCGGACTGGACGGCTACGGCATCGGCTATGAGGGGATGGATTACAATGAGCTGAATGATATCATCACCCCGCAGCTGCGCGGGATCGACGGGATCAAGCCGCTTGACCCTGCATTCCCTCACGCAGCGGCGGCGGGCGTTACCTGTGTCTGCGTGGGGCCCGGCAGCGCCAATGTCCTCGGCGGCACGTTCACCACGATAAAAACGGTGGGAAAACGGGTGGAGAATATGCTTGTGCGCGATGCGGTTGCCATGAAATGCGCGTTCGGGGAAAATCCGAAGCGGGTATACCGGGATAAGAAAGATTCGAGCCGCATGACGACCGCGGCGCTTTTGCGGGAGGCATTGTTTAAGGCGAGGGAATACATGGAGAAAAAGGAAGCGGCAGGAGATGATACCTCCAAGAGGCCTGACTTTAATATGAAATGGGAGGCGCTGATTCCCGTGCTGAAGAGGAAAATCCCGCTAAAGGCCCACGCACACGCAGCGGAGGATATTTTTACGGCGCTGCGCATTGCGAGGGAATTTAATATAAAGATCACGCTGGAGCATGTGACGGAGGGACATTTGATTGCGGAGGAGCTGGCGAAGGAAAATGTGCCTTTGGCGGTGGGACCGACACTGACGAGCGCATCCAAATTCGAGCTGCGCAACAAGAGCTGGACGACGCCGGGCGTGCTGGCGGCCGCGGGCTGCCAGGTGTCCATTATCACGGATTCCCCGGTGATTCCGCAGGAATATCTTCCGCTTTGCGCAGGGCTGGCGGTGCAGGCCGGAATGGAGCCGTTTGCGGCATTGCAGGCAATCACCATCAACCCGGCAAAGCATGCGGGAATCGCGGACAGGGTCGGCTCCCTGCAGGTCGGAAAGGATGCGGACATTGTGATCGCGGACGGATGCCCGTTTGAAATCTCCACGGAAGTGAAATATGTGCTGATCAACGGGGAGATTGTGCGCGGGCAGGAATAGAGCGGGTACTTTCGCGTCGTCTGCTTTGCTGCCCCTGAGAAAGGAGTTTTTATGAAAATATTAGTGTTGGGCGGAACAAGGTTTTTTGGCATAGCGATGGTGGAGGAGCTGCTGCGCCGGGGGCATGATGTGACCATCGCCACCAGGCAGAGGGCGAAGGACGAGTTTGGGGACCGGGTGAGCCGGATACAGATAGAGCGCACGGACCGCGCATCCATGGAGGGCGCCCTAAAGGGTAAAAAATTTGATGTGGTGTATGATAAAATCGCCTATTGCTCCAATGATATCAAATATGCTCTGGATGTTCTGGACTGCGGAAAATATATCTATATGTCAAGCGCCTCCGTATATGATTTGAAAAGGGACACCAGGGAGGAGGACTTTGACGCAGTGAACAAGCAGCTTGTCTGGTGTTCCAGAGCGGATTTTCCATATAATGAGTTGAAACGGCAGGCAGAATACGCGCTGTGGCAGCAATATAAGGACAGGAACTGGATTGCGGTCAGATATCCCTTTGTGGCAGGGCGGGACGACTATACAAAGAGACTGCTGTTCTATGTGGAGCATGCGATGAAGTCGATGCCCATGCATATTGACAACCCGGATGAGCAGATGGGATTCATCTGTTCGGACGAGGCGGGAAAGTTCATGGCCTTTCTGGCAGATCAGAATATCACAGGTGCTTTAAACGGCTGTTCCCATGGCACAATCTCGATAAGAGAGATTCTTGATTATGTGGAAAAAAAGGCGGGGACAAAGGCTATAATCAGTGAACAGGGCGAGAACGCCCCTTATAATGGAGTGCTGGAGTACAGCATTAACACCGAGAGGGCAGAAAATTTGGGGTTCCGTTTTTCTCACATAGGGGATTGGATATATGACTTGATGGATTACTATATTGAACAGGTAAAAACAGGATAAGAAGCAGGTGATTATAAAAGCAGCCATGGGACAATCCGGTATCAAATTGTCCCACGGCTGCTTTTCCGTCCTGTCTGTTCCTTTTCACATCTTCCCGTTCCAGCAATAGGTGCACAGCTTCTCTGGGTCGATCTCGACCGCTTCCATCATGTCGTCGAGGCGGTTGAAGCTGAGCGAGGTGAAGCCGAGCTCCTTGCGGATCTCCTCGACCATCGCCGCGTATTCTGGCGTATCCGGGTCAGCGTAGCGCGCGAGAACCTCCTCGTCATCCGCCCGATCGCCCTCGAGGCGTGTGATAACGCGGCGGGTGATCAGATCCATCTCCGAGGTCGAGCGGGAAAAATTCAGGTATTTGCAGCCGTACAGGATCGGCGGGCAGGCCGGGCGGATGTGTACCTCGCTCGCGCCGCTCTGATAGAGGAATTCGGTCGTCTCGCCGAGCTGTGTGCCGCGGACGATGGAATCGTCGATCAGCAGCATTTTTTTGCCCTGGATCAGGTCATGCACCGGGATGAGCTTCATCTTTGCGATCAGGTTGCGCTTTGTCTGGATGGTCGGCATGAAAGAGCGAGGCCAGGTCGGCGTATATTTGATGAACGGGCGGGAGAACGGGATGCCCGATTCATTCGCGTAGCCGACCGCGTGCGCCGTTCCGGAATCCGGTACGCCGGCGACGATATCCGGCTTTGCATTGTCGCGCCTTGCCATCAGCTTGCCGCAGTTGTTGCGCATGCGCTCCACGCTGATGCCCTCGTAGGAGGAGGAAGGATAGCCGTAGTAGACCCAGAGGAACGTGCAGATTTTCATTTTGCTGCCCGGCTTCACCAGCGTTACGACGGAATCCGGCGTAAAGACGACGACCTCCCCCGGACCGAGCTCGCGGTAATCCGTATAGCCGAGGTTGAGGTAGGCGAAGCTCTCGAACGCCGCGCAGATTGCGCCTTCCTTTTTGCCGAGAGCAACCGGCGTGCGGCCCATTCGGTCACGCGCGGCGTAGATACCCTTCGGTGTGAGCAGCAGGATGGACATGGAGCCGTCGATGAGCTCCTGCGCATATTGGATGCCTTCGACAAGGTTTTCCTTCTGATTGATGATGGAGGCGACGAGCTCCGTCGCGTTGATATCGCCGCCGCTCATCTCAAGAAAATGAGTATGGCCGCTGGAAAAGACCTGCTTGACGATCTCGTCCGCATTGTTGATCTTTCCGACCGTTGTGATCGCGTAGGTGCCGTGATGGGAGCGCACGATCAGCGGCTGGGGCTCATAATCCGAGATGCAGCCGATGCCGTAGCAGCCGGACATCTCATTGACATCCTTCTCGAATTTTGTGCGGAACGGAGAATTTTCAATGTTGTGAATTGCCCTGTTGTAGCCGTCCTCTCCGTAAACAGCCATGCCTCCGCGCCTTGTGCCGAGGTGGGAATGATAATCTGTGCCGAAAAACAAGTCAAATACGCAATCCTCTTTCGATGCTACTGCAAAAAAGCCGCCCATGCGATGCCCTCCCTGACTGTAAATAAAACTGCGCTGCTTCGCCGGCCGCCGCGCTGGGGTCCATCCTTCGGCGCGGGGGTTCCGGGAGATTGAATTCTCCCTTATTATAATCACAAAAGGACAAGAAATCAAGGAAAAGAAACCGATGGCAGAAGAAAAAGAGGCATCCGAAAAGGTGTTGTGCGCCTTTCCGGATGCCTCTTTCCTAAGTTTTGACACTACGAAATTATCCCTTTACCTGATATGGTTTCGTAATCATAAAACAGAGTATATGCTCTGTACTGTCAAGCCGCGCATTGTAATTAAGTTATTGAAATAAAAAAGTTATTTTTTTAACTGGAACTGTCTTACGGATTGCTCCAGACTTTCCGCCTGTGCAGCTAATTCTTCGCTTGTAGCAGATGTTTCCTGAGCAGCGGCCGAATTGCTTTGTATTACTTCGGAAATCTGTTCTACACCCAGCTCTAACTGCTTCATAGCATCTGCCTGGGAAACGGACAAATCGCTGATTTCCTTTGTAGAGGAGGCCAGCATCTTAATACCGTTAATAACAGACTCAATTGCTGCAGTGGCCTTTACTGTGATTTCGTTTCCGGTTTCTATCTCCGAAATAGAATTTTCAATCAGTTTCTTTGTATTTACTGCGGAATTGGCACTGTCGGATGCCAGTTTGGCAATCTGATCTGCTACAACAG
>CAMWWR010000028.1 GCA_947178045.1 uncultured Clostridia bacterium | reverse complement strand
TCCGCCAGCAGCGCCGGTACCGACCCGCGCACCGCCGCCGGTTGTGCCGGTATCTCCGATACCACCGGCAGAGCCGACCGCAGTACCGGCAACACCGGAGCCGACAGATGTGCCGGAGGAGACGCCGACACCGGAACCGACCGCGGAGCCTGAGCCGACAAAGGTGGCTGCAGACGGGCCGCAGTTAAATATTAGCTTTCGCCTGTATCTTGGGGGAGATGCTTCCGGCACCTACTCCGATGAAAGATATGCGAGAGTCTGGAACAAGGATGGTTATACGGTGAAATTCTTCTCGGACAATGAGAAGGTGGTGACCGTGGGCCGGAACAGGGGTCTGGTTACCGCAGTTGGGGTCGGCAAGGCGACGATCACAGCGGTGTTCACAGATGCCAGAGGGAATACGATCACGCACTCCTGCAAGGTGACGGTAAAGAGGAACTCGGTGGATGCCGGGGTCAGCCGGGGGACAGCGGAAAAGCTGCAAAAGCTCAAGGTGGGCGACAAGCTCCAGACGGTCGCTTACCGGACTGCTTCCGGCGGAATCACTTCGTGGGGCGGCAGGGATGTGATTACGGACGGAATGCGTTTCACCTCATCGGATGAAAGCGTATTCACCGTAGGGCGGACAAAGGGCAAAATTGTTGCCGTCGGAGCCGGCGAAGCGGTTCTGACTGTCTGGGCAGTACAGTCCGAGGAAGCCGTCTATGACGAAAACGGCGAATTTGTGGAATACAGAGCTACAACGAAGCCGCGAACCTATAAGGTGAAGGTTACCGCCGAGTAGCAGGTCTCCTGCCGGTTCTGGCTATTTGACTTAAAGAAGCGCTGATTTGATCAGCGCTTCTTTTCATTCTCTTGACAACCAAACAGACCCGCATTATAATAGCGATTGTCTGATTTCGGACAAAATAACTGAGGAATCGAAAGCGGAGAATACCGGGCGCGGTGCTTCTGTCGAAGGCATTTCGAAGGTGTACTTTGGACGGAAGTGTTCCGGATGAGGTGTTTTGGTCAGGGCGCTCTGACACAGGAATTTTAAGTGGAGCGCTTTGAACGGAGACAGTTCCGAAAAAAGGAAGCAAAATACAATAGGAAGCGAAATATGGGGGATAAAAAGAAATGAGCGGCTATTTCAGCAGGGATATGGAGCGGCTGAACTACCTGATGAGCGAGATCAACGAGGTCTACCGTGACGCCGCGGTGAAGCTCGGGGTCTCGGGCGGTGCGATGGAGATTTTGTATACGCTCTGCGTTGCGGGCGACCGATGTCCGCTGAGCGATGTGGCAAGGCTGTCGGGAAGCAGCAGGCAGACCATCCATTCCGCGGCAAGGCGGCTGGAGAGGGACGGCGTTGTCCGCCTGGAGGCGAAAAACGGGCGGGATAAGCTGATCTGTCTGACAGAGGAGGGAAGGGCGCTGACCAGGAAGACTGCGCAGAGGGTGATTGCGATCGAAAACGAGATTTTTGACGGCTGGGAGAAAGAGGAACGGGAGCAATATCTGCGTCTGTTGCAGAAATATTTAAATGATTTGAAAGGGAGGGTGGTGCGATTATGAACATTCAGTTATCGGAGCATTTTTCGTACCGGAAGCTTCTGCGGTTTACGCTGCCGTCGATCGTGATGATGGTGTTCACGTCGATCTACGGCGTGGTGGACGGCTTTTTTGTCTCAAACTACGCGGGAAAGACGCAGTTTGCCGCGGTCAATCTGATCATGCCGTTTTTGATGATCCTCGGAACGATCGGCTTTATGTTCGGCACGGGCGGCAGCGCGCTGGTGTCGAAAACAATGGGGGAGGGCAGGAAGGAGAAAGCGCAGCAGATCTTTTCGCAGTTGATCTATGCCTCCATGATCCTCGGCGTCCTCTTCAGCGCGGCGGGCATCGCATTTCTCCGTCCGGTTTCGGCGGCATTGGGGGCGGAGGGGCAGATGCTGGATGACTGCGTCCTTTACGGGCGGATCATCCTGGCCGCGCTGACGGCGTTCATACTGCAAAATGAGTTTCAGAGCTTTTTCGTGGCCGCGGAGAGGCCGCAGCTGGGACTATTGGTAACGGTGATCGCAGGCGTTGCCAATATGGCGCTGGACGCGCTTTTTGTCGCTGTTTTCCGGTGGGGCATTGCTGGAGCGGCGCTTGCGACCGCCGCCAGCCAGGTATTGGGCGGTGTGATCCCGCTTATCTATTTCCTGCGGCCAAATCCGAGCGCGCTGCGTCTGGTGAAAAGCAGGTTTGAAGGAAGAGTGCTGCTGCGGGCGTGCGTCAACGGCTCATCGGAAATGATGTCGAATCTTTCGATGTCCCTTGTGAGCATGCTTTACAACGCGCAGCTGATGAAATTTGCGGGAGAGAACGGTGTGGCTGCCTACGGCGTGCTGATGTATGTCACTTTTGTTTTTCTGGCAATCTTTATCGGAATATCCATCGGCAGCGCTCCGATCGTCAGCTATCATTACGGCGCGGAAAATCACGGGGAGCTGAAGAGCCTGCGGAGAAAAAGCACGGTTGTTATTCTGGCGTTTTCCGCAGTGATGTTTGTGCTTGCGCAGGTGCTTGCCGCGCCGCTCGCCGAGATATTTGTCGGCTACGATGCAAAGCTTTCGGCACTGACCTGCCGGGCCTTCCATTTTTATGCGTTTACATTTCTGCTTGCGGGCGTAAATATCTACGGCTCGGCGTTTTTTACGGCGCTCAATAACGGCCTGATCTCAGCGCTGATCTCGTTTTTGAGGACGCTGGTGTTTCAGGTGGCTGCCGTACTGATCTTCCCGATTTTCTGGGAAATCGACGGGGTATGGCTGTCGGCGGTCGCGGCGGAGCTTTTGTCCGCACTGGTAACAATCGCCTTTCTGGCGGCGAAGAAGAAACATTATCATTATTGATGTGCCCTGTAAAAACAAAAAGCCGACTGGGAAAAGCTCCCAAATCGGTTTCTTCGTACACTACATTATCCATGTTAACACACTTAAAAAGAAAAGTCTAGTCTTTTTTTATTTTTTCGGTATAATTGCCTTATGCTGACAGGGTTGCCGCCGGGAAAGGGAGGAATTCACCGGCTCATACAGGAAAGGAGTATAAGCGATGGAGAAATCAGAAGAGGGCATGAAAACCGAGGGAGAGAGTACACTTGACCGGGCTTATGAGGAACGTCATCTGACGGAATGCGTCGAGGTAATCCGGGCGAACATTGCGGTCTACGAGGAGGAGGTCCGGCGGATGAACGTGGAGATCAAGGATATGTACGAGCGTTACCGCGACGATGACCCGGAGATTTTTACGGAGTTGTCCAATACGATCACCATGAACGAGAATATGAAGACGGCTCTGTCGAAAAATCTGAGAGCACTGAAAAAGCCGTATTTCGGCCGGATTGATATTGAGGAGTATGACGGAAAGACAAAGCGCCCGCAGGAGACGTTCTATCTCGGCAAGGGCGGCGTCATGAAGGACCCGACCCATATTCTGGTGGTGGACTGGCGCGCGCCGATCGCCAATGTATATTACGAGAACGGGCTGGGGGAGTGCAGCTATACCGCGCCCGGCGACCGGAAATATACGATCGATCTGCGGAGGAAGCGCACCTACGAGCTGGACGGCGGCCAGCTGATCGATTTCTACGATTCGGAGGTCATTGCGAACGACGAGCTGCTGACGAAGTATCTGGCGAAGAATAAAGAGGCGGTGCTCGGCGAAATCATCGCGACGATCCAGAAGGAGCAGAACGATATTATCCGCAAATCGCCGTACCGCAGCATGATTGTGCAGGGAGTGGCGGGCAGCGGGAAAACGACGGTCGCCATGCACCGGATCTCGTATATCCTCTACAATTACGCGAAGGATTTTAAGCCGGATGATTTTTATATTATCGGAAGCAACCGGATTCTGCTCAATTATATTACCGGCGTTCTGCCGGAGCTGGATGTGTACGGCATCCGGCAGATGACGATGGAGCAGCTCTTCGTGCGGCTGCTGTACGAGGATTGGAACGATAAAAAATATGAGATCGCGCCCTGTGGGACGGGCAGCGTGAGGAAGGGCAAGCGTGCCTGGTTTCTGGCGCTGCGGGAGTATATCGACCGGATGGAGGACGAGACGATCCCGCAGGACGATATTTACTTCAAGGATGAGATTCTGTTTTCGAGGGAGCAGATTAACCGCTACCGAAGGGACAATGCCGTGCTCTCGATCCAGTCCAAGATCGACGGCCTGAACGAGCGTACACTCGTCAAGCTGCGCAACGAGCTGACTGGCAGGGAGCTGATCTATACGGCGGAGGAGCGCAGGGCGCTGATCAGGGAATATACCGGGCGGTTTGGCCCGAAAAAGTGGAAGAAATCGATTTTCGATATTTATGATGAGTTCTGTGCGGCGCAGGGGATGCTCCCGGAAGAAAAGCAAAGCGGCTCTGTACCGGCGGGGACTTTGGAAAAAGAAAGAAGGGCAGGAGCAGAAGGAGCTGCGGCTGTTTCGGCAGGGGCTGCAGGGGCAGAAAAAAGCCGGAAATCCTCCCGGGCAGGCAAAAAGACGGCAAGGGAAGAAAAACGCGGCTGCGATGTGTACGATCTGGCGGCGCTCGCCTATATCTACAAGCGGGTGAAGGAGACCGAGCGCATCCGCGAGGCGCACCATATCGTCATCGACGAAGCGCAGGATTTCGGCATGATGGCATACGAATCGCTGCATTTCTGTATTCCGGGCTGCTCCTGGACCATTATGGGCGACGTGTCGCAGAACATTCATTTCGGCTTCGGCCTGAGCGACTGGGAGGAGCTGAAGACGCTGGTTCTCAGCGACCCGAAGGATACCTTCGGCGTGCTGTCAAAAAGCTACCGCAACACGGTGGAAATCTCGGATTTTGCGCAGGGAATTCTGCGTCACGGTTCATTTTCCAGCTATCCCATCGAGCCGATCATCCGGCACGGCAATCCGGTGCGCGTGGAGGAGTGTGCGGATGAGGGGACGCTGCTGCAGCGTGCAGTCGGGCTGCTGGAGAGCTGGCAGCGGGACGGGCTGGAGACGATCGCAGTCGTCTGCCGGAACGCAGGCAGCGCGGCACGAACCGCACAGAGTCTGGGGAAGCTTATTCGGATTGAGGAGAGCGACCTGGAGCTGGCAGAATTCCGCCAGGGCATCATGGTGCTTCCGGTGGATTATACAAAGGGCCTCGAGTTTGACGCGGTGCTGATATGGGAGCCGACAAGGGAGGATTATCCGGAGGACGACGGGCATGCAAAGCTTCTGTACGTAGCCGCCACGCGGGCGCTGCACGAGCTGGCGATCCTGCATACCGGAAACGTGACCGGATTGCTGGACAAAGCGCAGGAGGGAGTATGACGGGCAGAATGCCAGTCAGAGTTCAGAAGAGTATAACGTGCGGAATGCCTGTCAGAGTTCGGAAGGAGCACGGCGGTTGGAATGCCTGCCAGAGTTCCGGGAGAATGAGGCCGGACAGAACACCGGGCGGAATCCTGAGAGAAACCTGACAGAAGAACTGCCAAAGCAGAAAAAGTACGGCGAAAAAATCGCAGCGAGCGGTTCCCTTAACAAGAAATAAGCGAAAAACCGCAACAAATACGCAGAAAGTGCGAAAGTCCTCATGGTATAATGTCGTCAGACATTATACCAGCGCCGATTCGCGTCCTAGCAAAGGAACCGCACCGGAGGTGCGGAGGACATATTCATCAGCGAATCGTGTGAAAATACGTCATTTATGACAGATTGTGAGGGAGCTATGAAAAAGTATATTGCGGGTTTACTGGCGGTTCTGCTGCTTGCGGCGGGCTGCGGGCAGAAGACGAACGAACCGGACAATAAGCCGACCGGGGCGGCAGGGGAACCGACGATGGCTGTGGAGCAGACAACGCCGGAGCCGACAAAAGAGGAACAGCCGACGCCGACGCCTGAACCGACAAAGGCACCGGATCCGACAAAAGCGCCGGAACCAACGAAGGCAGACCTGCCCGTGGACGTTTCGATCCGGGAAGTCTTCGAGGAACACGGAATGAAGGCCGGCACCTGCCTGTCCGACTTTATGGTGAGGGATAAGAACTGTATTGATATTATCACTGCGCAGTTCAACAGCATTACGATGGAAAATCTGATGAAGCCGGATTACACGCTGGACAGGGAGGCCAGCATTGCGGCGGGCGATCTTGTCGTAGCATTCAACGATATGACACAGCTGATGCTTGACTGGGCGCGGGACAACAATATGGCGGTGCGCGGTCACACGATTATATGGCACAGCCAGACGCCGAAGTGGATTTTCCATGAGAATTTTGATACGGCTCAGCCGTACGTCACGCGCGAGGTCATGCTCGCACGGATGGAAAGCTATGTGCGCCAGGTGTTTGAGAAGCTAACGGAGCTTGGCTATATTGATCTGTTCTACGCGTACGATGTGGTGAACGAAGCGTGGATGGAGGACGGCAGCATTCGTAAGGAGCAGAATTACTGGTATGAGATCATCGGGGATGATTATCTCTGGCATGCCTTTTACTATGCTGATAAATATGCGCCGGAAACCATTGATTTGTATTACAATGATTATAACGAGCAGTACAAGACGGACACCCTTGTCAATTTTGTAAAAACACTTGTCGACGAGGACGGGCGCTTCCTGATCGACGGCATCGGCCTGCAGGCTCATCTGTACACGGGGGATGATCTTCAGGGCTATTTGAAGACTGTGGAAAGGCTTGGGGCGACCGGCCTGAAGGTGGAATTGACCGAGCTGGATGTAAGTCTCGGGACATGGCAGAATACCCTGCCGGCGACCGAGGAGAATTTAAGACTTCAGGGGCGGTATTATTATGATCTGATCAACGGGCTGCTGCAGCTTGTTCAGGAAGAAAAGGTCGAGATGGACGCTCTCACCTTCTGGGGCTTTGCGGATTCGCTTTCGTGGAGAAAAAATGCAAGTCCGTTGCTGTACAATTCCAGATACCAGCCGAAATACGCGTTTTACGGCGCGGCGCAGATGAAGGAGCTGGCGGGCTTTGACGAGTAATAGCTGACTCGGGAGAAATAAAAAGGGAACAGAGCAGAAAGTTGGCGGGACCGCATGGAAAATGCGGTCCCGCCGTTTTTATGCGCACGCCCGCAAATGCGCGTGAACGCGCATGGGAAGATAGTCGCTTGCAGCGACATGCGGGCGGCGCATCGAGTAGCGGAGAAAAGCATTCCTTTACTCGATGGGCATGATCCGTGCTGTGTTTATGAAACAATCGCTCATACAGTATATGCAACGCGGTCAAAGTCAGAACGGGGCTTCTTCGCCATTTACGCTTGCATGCTCGTCCTCCGCAAGAGGAATGACAATGCAGCGCTGGCCGCCGATAACCTGGGAGCTGATTTGAGGAAGCTTTTCAGGAGCAACCCTGAGGACAACACTGCAGCCATTGTCCAGGGAACCGTCCATTCCGGCGGATAACTCCGGATTTGCGGAGCTGTCCGATTCGGTGCCAGATAAACCGGAATCTGCAGAATCGTCCGGCCCGGCGGATGCTCCATCTGCTGCAGAGCCGCCAAAAGCGCTACCGCCTTCTTTGGAGGCTGCGAGCTCGTCCTTCAGTCTCTGCACCTCGACCATGAGCTCCTCCTCCTTGCGCTGGTGAGCGCCGGCGGTGAGGAGTTTATTGTCAACAAGCGTGTCCGCGACAGGAAGCGTGTCGGTGAAGGTTTCCGCATAGGAGCGCTCAATCCGGGCGGCGACCTCCTCCGGCACCTTGCTTGCAGCAAGAACCTCCTGAATGGTTTCGGCCGTCAGAAGGATCGGTTCCGGGTCCTCCTCCGGCTCCGTGCAGAGCGCGCGTTCCTCCAGCATATCATGGATGGTTTCATGGATGTCATAGAGCACGCGCTCCCTTCTGCGCTCCTCCGGCACGGCGCTGTTCACGATATCCTGAAACGTATTGCGCTGCTCCGTTGCCGTCTGACGCACCGGACATCCAAGGATGGATTCCATGAATTCCGGATGAGGGGCCTTGGCATCCCTTGTATAGTACAGAACGGAATGAATGTCCGTGCTGCGGTCGGTAAAGGCCGGGAAGACAAAGCCGGCATCCGGCGCTCCGACCACCCAGTCGCGGAAGCGGGCGCCGATGCGATGTTCGGTCTCCAGATAGCCGAGCGCGGCCTTCGAGAGCGTAACGGGGCAGACGGCGGCCAGCAGGTATTCGTAAACCTCCTCGGACTCGTCGAGCGCGGAATTATCGCTTGTCCGCGTCATGACGTCGTAGGCGTCGTGGAATACAAGAATCAGATAATTCCCGGCATAATCATAGTTGTCGATGATCAGACGGTAGAAAGCGTCGAGCAGAGCCTTGTTTTTGAGCCCGCTTTCCTTTAAGCCCATCAAGAACTGCTGCTTTCCGCCGGATTCTTCCTCCTCCGGCGGAAACTGCAGCTCGAGCAGATTGTTCCCCGGCGTGCCGGACAGCGTCTTTCCGGCAATCTCAAGATACTTGTAGAATTCCTCCTCCTCAAGATTCAGAAAGTTCTCACCGAGCGTCAGCAGAATTTCCTTTTCCGCGTTTACATAGCAGCCGCACATCCGCGTGAAGGTGCAGTGATTTTTCTTTAGACGGCGTTTCAGTTCTAAAATGTCCTTCTTATTCATTTCTATTATCCTCCTGCCCGCAGCGGCGGGCGTCCGATCGTTGCCTGACGAATATCGTTGTCCCGGCAGTAGACGGTATGTTTCCTGTTTCTGTGCTTTTCCGTGCCGAAAGGCAGTCGGACGCGAATCAGCGCAAGTATAATTATTATACCATCTCCGCGTTTGGATTGCCACGAGAATTTGGACAGTCGGAAAATCTCCTGCCGTGTGTTCACTGAGCGGAGCAATTTTGTACTTGCTTTGGCGTTTTATGATTGTCGAAAGGGAAATTATCTGATATAATTTATACAGGAATCAATCGGTGAAAATTTTTGCGAAAAGCAGAGGAGAGGGTATGGAGCTGCTGAAGGAAATCAACCTGCTGTCCGTGACGCTACGTCTGCTTCTGGCGCTGCTGTGCGGCGGCTTTCTCGGCATCGAGAGAGGAAAGAAGAAGAGACCGGCGGGCTTTCGGACGCACATGCTTGTCTGTGTCGGCTCCGCGCTGGCAATGATCACAAATCAATATATGTGCGCCATGTATCCGAATGTGGATGCGTCGCGCATGGGGGCGCAGGTCATCAGCGGCATCGGCTTTCTGGGGGCAGGAACGATCGTGGTGACGGGCCTTCAGAAGATCAAGGGGCTGACGACCGCAGCGGGGCTGTGGGTTGTGGCCTGCATCGGGCTGGCGCTCGGGACAGGTTTTTATATGGGCGGCATTCTGACGACTGCGCTTTGCATGCTGATCAACACGCTGCTCTATGTGTTTGAAAATCGTGTCAACGCGAACAACCGCGTTCTCAGCGTATTTGTCGAGCTGCAGGACGTTGCCTGCATCGGAAGGCTGCTGCGCTACGCGAGGGAGAACGGCATCCATGTTTCGGAGATCGAGATGGGAAAGGCCAGAACGGACAAAGAGCACATCGGGGTACTCCTTATGCTGAGAACAGCGCAGCGCACCGAGCATCCTCAGCTTCTGCAGATCCTGAGCGAGGCGGAGGGAGTGTGTTACATCGAGGAGATTAATTAAGGGACGGATCGGAGGGAGCAATGAATGAAAAGTACCACGGAACGGCATAAATAAAAAGCCGGCGGACGCGGGAAAAATTGCTTGCTTTTTCCTCTGATATCATGTACTATACTGGTATAAGTGACGCGGCGGGCAGGGTTCCGCGGCGGAATGCGCGACTGGCGGAAAGCGGCGCGGTGTCGACCGGGCCGGCGCAGGATTACCTGCAGGGAGCGCATACAGCACGATATGCCGACCGCCTGGGCGAATGCATTTTGCGGACGCTCAGGCGGTTTTTCTTGTTATGCGCAGGGGCGCGGACAGGAAGTTCGCTGCTGAAGCAGCCCGCGCCCCGCGCAGGCGATATGAACGTGCGTGAAAATGCAGCAGCTTCAAATTCGATTTGGCAGCCGCGAGGGAAGCGGCGGAAAGCGAGGAGAAAATGAACATGTTGTCACTGGAACAGGAACTGAGAAGCAACGCCTATCCGGGCCGGGGGATCGTGCTCGGGCGGTCGGAGGACGGAACAAGGGCTGTCGCCGCGTATTTTATCATGGGAAGGAGCTCCAACAGCCGTAACCGCGTTTTTGTTGAGGACGGCGAAGGCATCCGCACGGAGGCGTTCGACCCGTCGAAGCTGGAGGACCCGAGCCTCATCATCTACGCGCCGGTGCGCGTACTCGGCAATAAGACGATTGTGACGAACGGCGACCAGACTGACACGATCTACGAGGGGATGGACAAACAGCTCACTTTCGAGCAGTCTCTGCGCTGCCGCGAATTCGAGCCGGACGGACCGAATTTTACGCCGAGAATCTCCGGCATCATGCACATTGAGGGGGGAGACAGCTATAATTACGCGATGTCCATTCTCA
>CAMWWR010000027.1 GCA_947178045.1 uncultured Clostridia bacterium | reverse complement strand
GACTGGTTCATCGTAGCGGAACACATCCTTGAAAATATTGGTTCGGATGGAGTATCTCGTAGGCTTTCCGACCGAATCCTCCGCGCTGACGTTCCAGTCGTAATAGCAGAACCCCCTCCGCTCCATCTCTGCCGATATCGCGTCAATCATCCCCCGCCTGCCGTAATGATTGCGGCTTCCTCCCGGAAAACGGTAGATGGTCGGACGCACCTCTGCGACCTCATAGATGCGCTTGCAGACCTTCTCATAATCCGCCAGAAAGGCGTCGACCGACTTGTAGATTACATCGTAATCATGACAATAGGTGTGCAGTCCTATTGTGTGTCCCTCCTCCGCGATCCGGCGCACGATCTCCTCCCGCTCCGGCGTGATCTCCCCGCCGATCAGAAAAAAGGTTGCGTGGATTCCCTCGTCCTTCAGAATATCGAGCACGACGGGCGTCTGCTCGCTCGGACCGTCGTCGAAGCTCAGATAGGCCACCTTGCCGCCCGACGGAGTGCTTTGCTCATGCGAACTGTCCTCCGTCTCCGGCGCGTACAGCTCGGTATACCTTGTCACATAATCGGGCAGCCTTGTCACATCCATATTTTTTCTGTCCTCGTCGCTCTCGCCGCTGTTCTTCTCGCCCGCGGCCGAGGAGGCGCTCTCTTCCCCGACGGCTCCCTCCGTCCGCCCGACAGCCTCCTTTTCCTCCTGCTGTGAGGTAAGTACCGCGATCTCGTTCTCGAGCGTACTCAGCACCAGATATTCCGAACAGGTGTCGAACACCACCGGCGGCATTTCCTCCGCCTGCCCGCGGAAGCCGGAAAACGCTGCAAACAAAAGCAGTCCTCCCAGCCATCCGAGCAATTTTATTTTTCTGTGAAGCATTTTCCTCCCCGTATGCCCTAAAAGCATTTTCCGGCCTGCGGCCGCAGTATTACAGCTATTATATGCCGCCGCGGCGCGCTTTCATTCCCGCCCCGATTTTGTTCTGGGGCAGGCTGCCTCTCACTTTTCTAAGGAAGCGCTGATTTAATCAGCGCTTCTCTATGGAGATAATTTTTCCTTCCCCGACCTGACGGGCTCCCTCCATGATTGCAAAGGACTGTCCCGGCACGACCTCCTGATAATGGCGTTCCTGAAAGGAAAATTTTATGGCTGCGGGAGTGGGCGCATCAAACTTCTCAATCGGCAGGTCGGTAAAAGTAATCCCCCAGTAATCCTGGTTCCCATGAAAGACGGCATCCGGACGGTATCCGCTTACAGGAAGATTTTTTCGTTGTTTTGAGTAAAAGATAACCTCTGCCAATAAATACACGCTCTCCATGCTCCTTTGTGCACAAAATTCATCTGTTGCGAATTTGCTGCTGTCATTATAATCTGTTTTTGGCAGAAATACAATTCCGACTTCACCGGCGATGCGGATTATGCTATAATATCATCAAATGCAACCGCCGGTTGACAAAAAGCGCCTCGGCGTTGGTTCCCAATCCGCAGTGCCTGCTGTATCCTTATGACAGTGCCCGGCGAGATTCGCTTCGATTGAAATCAGGGTGCAGAATCACACATATCTCAAGAGGCCGCTCCCGCGTCCGCAGACCGGACAAGCGCAGAGAGCGGCGCGGAATGGAGGATCACGATGAGCTTTTCAGAAAATCTAAGAAACGCAAGAAAGAAAAAAGGGCTTTCGCAGGAGCAGCTCGCAGAAGCGCTCGATATCTCCCGTCAGTCTGTGTCCAAATGGGAATCGGGCGCCGCGCTCCCGGAAACCGATCGGCTTGCCGACATTGCGGCGCTGCTCGGCATATCGGCGGACTACCTGCTCACGGGGCGCGAGGCAACGCCGGCGGACGTGGTTCCGGCCGCTCCCGGCAGAATCCTGATCAAAAGCTTTGACGGAGCCGCCGTCGTGAGCTGCATGAAGGTATCCGCCTCCCCGATCCTTCGCCCTGCCAAAAATGAGCCGGCGTTCCTTCTGCAGGGCGTCGATCGGACAGGATTCTTCGGCGACCACAATATTATTCTTGCCTATTATGCGGACGAAAAAAGCATCAAAAAAGAAATTTCCGAAATTTCGGACGCCATGGCCAGGGGGGACCGCGCCTATACGCTTCGGTATTATGCCGAGGTGACGACAAAGGGCCTGAGTCCGAAACTTGTGGAAACGGAGGAAAAGCATCAGCGTTTTTCCTGATAAGCCTCCGCATAGCACCGAATCACCCTCTCGGCAAATTCCGCGGTTCCTTTGCCTCCGGCTTTATCAATGTTTTCCTTCATGCGGCTATCCGCCTCATACATCTGCCCGAGCCCGAGAAAAATCTCGGGCGTGCGTCCCTTCGTCTTTTCTGAAAATTCCCGGTATGCCTGCGTATCGCCCCATTTCCGGCGGGCCTCCTCCGCATACTGTTCATACTCCGTCCGACCGTGTGCTGTCATTGTACGCTATGACGCAGCGTCAGAGTCAAGTAGTTTTTTCTGATTGCGGCAGATCGTCATCCACAGCTTTTGCCTTCTCCTTCTGTCGGATTTTTCCCCGGCAAACTCACAGAATTCACAGGATTCCCGTATCAGCAGGAAAGCTCCCGCCAGGCGCGCAGCACCTCACCCACGCTCCATGCCTGCGTGTAGCAGCCGCGGCTGACGCAGGCAAAGTCTCCGTCAAAGATTTCCGCAATTCCGCCGAGACAGCCGTCCGCCATCGTATCCATAAAGCACAGGCACATCCTCTTCGCCTCCTCCGGGCCGAACACCTTCGCCCAGGCCGTCAGAAACGCGCCGGAAAGATACCCCCAGGCCGTCCCCATGTGGTACGCCATATCCCGGTCGATCAGCCGGCCGGCATATTCTCCGCGGTAGCCCTGCGAGCCCGGCGCCAGACTGCGCAGTCCGTAAGGCGTATAGAGCTTTTCATAGACAGTGCGGACGATCTTCTCCTCCTGCTCCTCCGAAAGCATTGTAAACGGCAGGGAAACGGCATAAATCTGATTCGGCCGGATGCTTTCGTCCGCATTTTCCTCCCCGTCAATCACGTCGTAAAGGCACTGTGCTTTCTCGTTCCAGAACTTGCTGCAAAAGGATGTCTTCGCACGCTCCGCCAGCGCGGCGTACTCCGCCGCCCGCTCCCTGTCTCCGAACAGTCTGCCTGTCAGCACCTCCATGCAGCACAGCGCATTATACCACAGTGCGTTGATCTCCACCGCCCTGCCGTGACGCGGCGTCACGACGATCTCCCCGACGCGCACATCCATCCAGGTCAGCTGATCGAGGTCGCTGCCCCCGGCGATCAGCCCGTCCTCCGCCATGTGGATTCCATACCGCGCAGTGCCGTCGCGGTAACTCTCAAATATATTGGCAAGCACCGGATAAAGCGTTTCCTTTACAAACTGCTCCTCCCCGCACAGCCCGGCGGCGGATTTTTCCGCACCTGTACTGCTGCCGTTTTTCCTGTCTGTCTCATCGTCATAGCAGCGAAGTCCGGTCGTGTATTTCAAATACTGCCAGACGGCATAAAAATACCAGAGCGACGCGTCGATTGTATTGTACATCGGTTTTTCGCCGGCATCGTTCGGAAATACATTCGGCAGCATTCCTTCGCTCACATACATGGCAAAGGACTCCAGCACCTCGCGCGCCTCCTGAAAACGCCCGGACGCGAGCGTGAGCCCGGTAAATGCGATCATTGTATCCCTTCCCCAGTCCGCAAACCACGGGAACCCGGCCAGCACCGTCATTTTCCCGGTCGATTCCCTCTTCGCGAGAAAATGGTCCGCGGAAAGCACGAGCCGCCCGGCAAACTCATCCCGGACATCCGCCTGCGCAAGCAATGCCTCCGCGCGCGATGCGCAGTCCGAAAAAATACGCTCTGCGCGGGCGAGGCAGGCCGCGCGGGCGTTCCTGCCGCTGTTCCCGTCCTCCATACGCGCCGCCTCCAAAGAGCGGGTTCCACGATTTTCCTGCCCGCCTTCCCGCCGTATAAGCTCACACAGCATCCCGACCGTCCGGCGCTCGCCCGGCACCAGGGATATCTGCACCTCGTACGGGGTATAGTGGCAGTCGACGCCCGTAAAGCCGTTGCTCACATCAATGCGGTACAGCTCGTTTTCCTCATAAACGTAGTCCGGCGTCGCCATCGAGGTCGGCTTGCAGCTCCGGTCATAATATTCGCCGTCCGAGACAGAAAAGCGGATCGCATACTCCGGCGCGCTCTCCGGAATCAGGCAGAGCACTCCCGCCCCTTCGTCAAGCTCCGTGTGAAAGCGCAGCGAGTCCCTGCTGCTGACCGCCCCGAACGGGCGGTAATTAAAGAGCGGCGTGACGCAGAGCTTCGCCGGCCGGCTGCTTTCATTGACAATCTCATAGCGCAGTGCGGCCGCATTTTTCCCGTATTCCAGCGCGATGCTCTTGCGCACCGTAATTCCGTCCGTCCGATAGCAGTATTCCGGCACGACATCATATGAAAAGCTCTCCAGATACCGATAGCCCTCCCGGCCGAAGCCCGGGTATTCCTGCGCCGCAAAATCCCGGCAGAGCTCGTCTGTTTCGCCGACGGAAACCTCAGGCCGCAGGCCGCCCCCCGCCGTCTTCATCTGTGCAAGCTGCTGCTCCCTGCAGAATGCGTCCGCCCATGCCTTCGACGCGCCCGCTGCCCACAGAAGCTCCTCCGGCTGCGCCGGGCAGCCCGACTCGCCGAAGCCGTCATTTCCACGCGCAATTTTCAGCTCCTCATGCGTTTTTGCAAGCACAAGCACGCGGTCCACCGGCGGGTACAGCGATGCGATCAAATAAGCGCTGAATGTTCGGCTGCTGTCGCCGCACACCGTGCTGTTTGCATAGCCGCCGATCCCGTTCGTGAGCAGCCATTCCCTTGCCGTCCCCTCCTCAAAATTCCGAAATGCGTTCCGCCCGAAGCGGTAAGTGATCCTTTTTCCTGACATTTTCAGCCTCCCTTCTGCCCCTCTCAGGCATTCTGCAGCAGCTCCTCCAGCTCCGCAATGCTGAAACAATATTTTTTGCCGCAAAACTGGCAGCCCGCCTCAACCGGCTGTCCGTCCGCGATCATCTCCTGCAGCTCCCTTCGGCCCGTGCTCAGAATTGCCTTGCTGACGCGTTCCCGGCTGCAGTCACACCGAAATGCTGCCGGCATTCTGTCGCTGATAACCGGCTCCATATCCTCGAGCAGCTCCTGAAGAATCTGCTCCGGCGTCAGTCCGGCATCGAGCATTGCGGTGACCGAGCGCACTCCCGCAAGCCGTTTCTCCAGAGCGCCGACGACTGACTCATCCGTGAAGGGCATCAGCTGAAGAATAAAGCCTCCCGCGCGCCGGACAGTATTGTCCCGGTTCATCAGCACGCCGAGCCCGACTGAGGACGGCACCTGCTCGGAAGCCGCATAGTAATATGTGATATCCTCCGCAATCTCCCCGGAAACAAGCTGCGTCTGCCCGATGTACGGCTCCTTCAGTCCCATGTCGCGGATTACGCTGAGCGTTCCGCGTCCGACCGCTCCGCCCACATCGAGCTTTCCGGCCGCGCTGGCCGGCAGCAGCACATCCGGTTCATATACATAGCCCTTCACCTCGGCTCTGGCATTCGCCGTGACCAGCAGCCCGCGCATCGGCCCGTCCCCGCTGATCTTCAGCGTCAGCAGGTCGTCTTCTCCCTTGAGCATACTCCCCATCATCACTCCGGCCGTCATCAGTCTGCCGAGTGCCGCCGTCGCGATCGGGCTTGTATTGTGCGCCTGTCTGGCCGCCTCCGTCAATTCCCTTGTCGTCGCCGCGAACGCGCGGATCTGATTGTCTGCCGCCGTCGCGCGGACGATATAATCCTCCGTCATAAAGCTTCTCCCTTCCTGTTTTTCTTCACAGCTTTTCCCGTGTTCCGCCGCATTGCCTGCTCCGCGCGATTTCTTACGGCGCTCCGGCAAGTCCTTTCAGCTTTCCGCGGCTCTGCTCACTCTGTCCCGCTTTTCCTCCCGCGCTCTGCCGCATTTTCATCATCGAGATACAGCTTTCCCTCCTGCCGCTTTTCCCGGGCAATAAAATACGCGCGCTCCGTCTTCTCCGTGACCGGCTGCTTTGTACACGCCTCGTACGCCGCGACAAATTCCAGCCCCGCTTCGCCGAGCAGGCGGATCACCGTCTCCGTCGGATAGGCCCGCTGCAGATGAGTCTCCGTTATGCGCTCAAACAGAGGAGTAAACTCTCCGGCCTCACCGGCTTCGCTTACATCGCCTTCCCCGTCCTCCCCGTATTCTGCATTCTCAAGCTCGACCCTCTTAAAAACAGTGATATCGTACCGGTTGAGCCCCGTTTGCTCCTGATACGCATTTTCCCATATAAAGCTGCAGTCCTCTCGGTTCTCGGCAATCGTAGTATCCCCGATAATATCCCGGTATTTGTGGACGGTATTCATATCGAAAATAAAAATGCCGCCCGGGTCGAGGTAATTGTTCACCAGCCGGAACACCTGTACCAGCTCCTCCTCGGAGGTAATATAATTCATGCTGTCGCACAGGCTGACCACCGCCGCCACCGTGCCGTAAAGCTCAAATTCTCTCATGTCCTGATTCAGATACAGAATGGGCGGAACCGGCATGGCTGCATCCTGTGCAATGTCCTTGTACCCGTCCGCAGTGTGTGCAGCTCCCCTGCTCCCATCCCCGTCCCACATATCGTCCCCATCCGGCAGCCTGGCGTTTTGCTCATATTCCCGTGCAATCCAGAGCATATCCTCGGACAGGTCGATGCCGATCATATCATAGCCCGCCCGGCGCAGTCTTCTCGTGATGCTTCCCGTGCCGCATCCAAGCTCACAGACAAGCCCCTCCTGCACGCCGTATTCCCGCAAAAGTCCGATCAGGTAGCTGCTCCATTCCTCGTAAGGAACATTATCCATAAATGTATCATAAACTGACGCAAAGCCCGTATATGCCTCCATCTTTGTTTCCTCCCTCCAGATATTATACCATGTCCCCCGGACATGCCATCCTCTGGCAGATGCACACGATTCGCTGATGTATCTGTCCGCCCGCTGGTCGGACGCGAATCGGCGCGGTATAATATCTGGCGATATTATACCATAATTTGGGCCGTGCGGAAAGGGGCGCTTTTTACTGCTCCCAGGATTGTGAAACCTCTTGCATTCCGGCCTGCCGTGTGCTAGTCTTTTAGCCGTAGCCGGGCAGGAAGCCGGCTTGCCTGAAAGGATATTTCTATGGATAAAAAAGAAGAAAAAACGGAAAAGGACAGGGCCGATGCTGCTCTCTGCAACGGGAAATCGCATTCGAAACGCCGCAGGCGCGCGCTCATTCTCTGCCTGCTGCTCGCGCTGTTTACGGCGGCCTGCGCTTTTGTTCTGTCCGACTACCGCCATCTGCGCAGCGAGCTGCTGTCCCGTGTTCTTCCGCCCGCGGCCTATATGGCACTGCTGGAGCGGGAGCATCTGAATACCCTGGCCGATGGATGGCAGAATGCGTCGGAACGATCGTCCGCGCAGCTTTCCGAATATTCCGTCTGCGGCGTCTCGCTGAGAGCCGAGGCAAACCGGCTGGTTTCCGGGATTCTCGGCGCAGGGCTGCCCCTGCGTTCCGCGGAGCTGGCCTTTCGCTATGCCGCTGAGGACGCCGCCGGACTCCTCCAGACAACGCTCTCGGTCAACGATACCGCCTGCGCAACACTGGAGCTGATGACGGAGCCTGCACGCGAAAGGCTGCTTGCCGCCTGCCCGGAGCTCTCCGGGGCGGCGATCGCCCTTCCGATCAGCTCCGATGTGCTTCTGATCCGCCTGCTCGAGCATGTGTGCGATCTGGCCGTTGCCTTCTTCACCTCGATATCGGAAACTGTGCGTGCCAACCCGTTCCGGTATCTTCCTCCCTTTCTCGACGCACTGGAAAATGTCAGGCTGGAACGGGAGCAATCCATTATCATCTCCGGGCAGACGGTTCTGGCCATGCGCCTGCATGCGGTGGTGTCGCTTGACCGGGCGCTTCAGATCGCTTCGAAGCAGCTCACCGCGGCGGAGCAGTCACAGCAGCTGTCCGACTCCCTGATTTCCTGCTACCGCTCCGCGGTCTGGCTGCTGAATGAGCTGTCCGAACGCCTTCCGCTTCAGCTTCATATTATCGCATACGCGGACCGCGACGGATATATTCTCGGACATGAATTTGAGCTGACGAGCAGCGGAGTTTTGCTCTTCTCCCTGACCGGCCTGCTCTCGAAGGACGGCATGTCAACCCGGTCCGGCACCGTGACCGCAGCCTGGGGAGCTGCCACCTTGCCGCAGAAGTCGGACTTTGAGAAGGAGCTGGCGTTTGAAATCGACCGGCTCGGTCTTGATCCCGCAACCAGTTACCCGACCGGAAAAATCACGGTCGGCATTCCGGGATCCTCACCGCCGCTCGGGCTTCAGTTTGTTCTGACAGAGCGGGACGGGCTCCCGGATATGCGGATTTTTCTGCGGGTCTCCGGCATAACCGCCGTTTCCGCTGAACTTTCGCTTACGGAAACACCGCCGTCCGGCAATTCTCTCACCGGCGGTTACTCCACCGTCTACCCGCTGTCGGAATGGCGCAACTTTTTGACGCAGCTTGATTTCGGCGCGTTTCTTGCCGGACTGCAGGAAAGGCTTGGCTTTGATCCTTCCTCCCTCCTTCCGCTCCTGGAGCGAGTGCGTGGGCTTTTTTCCCGATAAGGAAGCGCTTCTCTCTGGCTGTCCCCGGCATTTCCGCCGCAATGTCCGGTCGTTCGCGTTCTGTGGGGAGGACAATTCAGGCGCGCTGCGGTATTCTGATTCTGCAGGCAGGAGTTCGCGGCCGCTGCGACAGGGCGGGGCGCGGTCCGGCACAGCATCAAAATTTCCGCGTTTGCGCGCAAGAGAGGGGATTATTTATGGATACCGTAAAAACAGGACAATTTATTGCAAATCTGAGACGAGAGAGGGAATTGACTCAGGAGCAGCTTGGCGAGGCACTTGGCGTCTCGAACAAAACGATTTCCCGCTGGGAAAACGGCAATTACATGCCGCCGGTGGAAATGCTGCAGGAGCTCAGCGCGTTTTTCCATGTCATTATCAACGAGCTGCTGAGCGGAGAACGGCTGGATGAGCATTCCTACCGGCAGAAGGCAGAGCAAAACCTGAAGGAATCACTGTCGCAGAGCCCGTTCTCGCTGCAGGAGCGCATTGACTTCTACAAGAAAAAATGGAGAAAGGATCATATCTTCCCGATCGTTGCCGGACTTGTTCTCGTCGCCGCGGCCATGGCGGCAGGTCTTATTTTTGACAACTTTCTCCGGTTTGCCGCCCTGCCGTCGGGCCTTGCCTGGAGCATCCTCCTCTACAACCGGATGATGGCGTACGTCGAAAAGCATGCCTTTGACGGCAGCGGAAGCAGACCATAAATATAAAATCAATTTAAGAATTTTTTCACATTTCTCATCTTTTTTTCCGCCTTTCCGTGTGATACACTCATTATTGAATTATTGAATGCGACCCCCGACGCTGCTGCCTGCGGCGCGGCTGCGGGCAGGGAGGGGCGCTGCAGCAAAGTATTACGGAAAGGGGCTTCTGCCATGATAACTTTAAAAGACAGCGATGCAAAGGAAAAGCAGACGATGCTGAACGACGACGCGGCAATCTACCAGAAGCGCGAGCCGAAATCCGAGCGTCAGAAATTCAGCGAGATGAAAACCTTTGAGGACAAGCTGAATTATTTCCGCATGTATTACCTGAAGGGGCTTCTGGCCGGTCTGGTAATCGCCGCGCTCGGAATTTATCTGATCTACACGATCGTCTCCCCGAAGGACGAGTTTCTTCTCCACGTCGCTTTTGTCGACTATCTGTTTGACTCGGGACCGACCGACCGGATGACGGAGGATTTTATCAGTGCTTCGGGCATCATACTGGGCGAGCACGAGGTCATCAAATTTGACGGGCTTTCCTACCAGGTGTCCGGCGGCGACGTCAATTCTGCCACCGCCTTTGCCACGCATGTCATGGCGGGAGAAATCGACGTCGTTATCGCGCCGGAAAGCACCTTCACGAGCTACGCCTTCAACGGCACGATGAATTCTCTGACAGAATCACTGCCGGCCGACCTGTATGCGGCGCTGTCCGACCGCTTTCTGCTCACCTCCGTCCGGAAAAACGACGGGAGCGGCGAAGCGTCAGACGAGCAGCTTGTGCTCGGGCTCTACCTGGACAACACGCCGTTCTGGGGGGACTACGGTCCGCTCATCCGCTCTGAGGAGCGGCCCGTGATCGGCATCGTGTCAAACAGCAAAAACAAGGAGACAGCCATTCAGCTGCTCCGCTGGCTTTTCGAGCTTCCCGCGCTGTAGGCCCGGCTTATCGCAGCAGTGCTTTCTTTTGTTTTTTGAAAATTGAGGAGGGAAGATTTTTTCTTCCCTCCTCACCCGCGCGGCGCGTGCTGCTTTAGCAGCAAAATTCCTATGCGCACTCATGCACATTCGCGCCCCTGCGCATAAAAACGGAGCTGCTGCTCCGGCAGATTATTCATCTGCTTTTGCAGCAGCTCCTCTTTTTTCTCAGAAGCTCTTTTCAGCTCAGCCCTTTGCCGTAATATAGCCCTGGGCCTTCAGCAGCTCCGCAATCAGAACCGCGCCGCCCGCCGCGCCCCGCTTTGTATTGTGGGAC
>CAMWWR010000026.1 GCA_947178045.1 uncultured Clostridia bacterium | reverse complement strand
ATCCAGAAGTATATCCGATACCTCTCCGATAAGGCGTATGGCAGAGACCGCTCGGAGGTTGAGGCCCGATTGAAGGAGCAGAAACTTCGGGCGGATGTGGCGCTGAAGGAGTCACAGGGCGAACTCCATCGGCTGAGAACCGAGATCGCAGTCGGCAATTATATTTCCATCGAGGAGGTAAAAGCGGACTACAGCCGTTTTTTTATCGTATTTAAGAATTTTGCTCTTTCCATTCCCGGAAAGCTGGCGGGCAGGCTTACAGGGTTTGTGGATCCTGTAGAAGTCCGGGAGATTGAAAACGACCTTCAGCAGGAGATCAAGACAATCCTGAAAAGCTTTGTGTCAAGAGCAGTACTTCCGAAAGCTGCGCCGGCGGCGTCGGATGATGCAGCTGCCATGCAGCCCAAACGCCGGGGACGGCCGAGGAAAAATGCCAAAGAGTAAATTTACAGTCACCGCGTATCAGTTTGATGCTCTGCAGATGCTGTGCCCGCCGGAGCAGCTTACGGTTTCGGAATGGGCGGAACAATACCGCATTCTGGATTCGAGATCATCGGCAATGCCGGGGAAATGGAACAACAGCATCACTCCGTACCTTGTCGGGATTATGGATGAATTTAATAACTATGAGACCGAGATTATTATCTTCTGCAAGCCGACGCAGGTGGGAGGAACGGAGGTTTTACAGAATATGGTGGGATACACCGTGATGCAGGACCCTTCCCCGACCATGATCGTTTACCCGACGGATGTCCTGGCAAAATCCATTTCCGAAAACCGCCTGCAGCCGATGCTGAAGGCCGTCCCGGAAATAAAAAAGCGGTTTAACGAGAATTCCGCCATGCTGGAGCTGCAGTTTGACGGGATGTACCTTTCACTCGCGGGGAGCAATTCACCGTCCGGACTTGCCAGTAAGCCGATCCGTATTTTGATGATGGATGAGGTTGACAAATATCCGGGTGCAAGCAGCCGGGAGGCCGACCCGATCAAACTGGCCATGGAACGGACAAAGACGTTCCACAACCGAAAAATATTTCTTACCTCGACGCCGACCATCCGGAACGGGCATATATGGAGGGCAAAGGAGGAAGCGGACATTGAAAAGCATTATTTTGTGCCATGTCCGCATTGCGGGGAATATATTGAGTTTGTTTTCAAAAATATCCGGTTCCCGGACGACGAGGATATGAGCTATGCCGACCGGGCGGAGGTCGCGGCGTATGTCTGCCAGAAATGCGGCTGCATCATTACGGACAATGACAAGCACGGTATGCTCCGGCTTGGGGAATGGAGAGTGGTGAGGCACAATACCAGGTATGCGCGGACGGTGGCGTTCTGGATCAATACGCTTTACAGTCCTTTTGTGCGCTGGGCGGACATCGCAAAGGAATTTCTTCTCACCAAGGATAACCCGGAGGAGCTTCAGAACTTTACGAATTCCTGGCTTGCCGAGCCGTGGGAGGATACGAAGCTGAAGACGAATGCCGACCTTGTAATGGAGAGGCAGACGGAGCTTCCGGCGCTTATCGTTCCGGAATGGGCAAAGCTTCTGACTGGCGGCGTCGATGTTCAGGAAAATTCGCTTTACTGGACGATCCGGGCATGGGGCGATTTTCTGACCAGCCAGAACATAGCGCACGGACAGGCGATCTCCTTCGAGGAAGTGGATCGGATGATGAATCTGGAATATATGACCGAGAAGGGGACACCGATGATCGTCAACCTGTGTCTGATTGACTCGGGAGATCAGACGGATATGGTATATGATTTCTGCGCCAGCCATTCGGACTACTGCCTCCCATCCAAGGGCTCCAGCCATGCGCAGCTGAGCCATTACAAATTATCACGGATCAATAAGGAGGGCAGCAGGGCCTACGGGATGACACTCGTTCTCATCGACACGGAAAAGTACAAGGACATGATTGCCGGCCGCATGAGAAGGGAGAACGGCAGGGGTAGCTGGATGGTATATGCGGACTGCGATTATGAATATGCCGCTCAGGTCACCGCGGAGCATAAGGTCAATGTCAAAAAGAATGGCGTCACCAGGCAGGTATGGCAGAAGAAGCACAGCCATGGGGACAACCATCTTCTCGATGCAGAGGTCTATGCAATGGCAGCAGCGGATGTGCTTGGGGTGCGTACCCTGCACCTGGAACAGGAGGAGGTGCCGAAGCGGCAGAATCCCGCATCCGGGAAGGAGCAGCCGGAGGAACAGTGGATCAAAGTGAATGAGGACTGGATGCAAAGAGGAGGAAGCTATGGCAGTTGAAAACGACAATGTGCAAATAACGACGAAGGGGATGCTGGAGCAGGTAAATGCAGCAATTACCGCGATATGCGCGGGCGGCCAGAGCTATCGGATCGGTTCCCGTTCCCTCACGAGAGCAGATTTGAAGCAGCTGTATGCGATGCGGAGTGATCTGACCGCGCAGGTCGCGGCAGAGAACTCTGGCAGCCTGCTGGACGGCTGCAGCGTAGCCGTATTTGACGGGAGATAAGGAAGGCATGAAATTTTTGGATAAGATCATAGCCGCTGTCTCGCCAGAGGCCGCATATAAGAGGGAGGCATACCGGCAGGCGTATGATTGGCTGAGAAATTATGATGCGGGAAATTATGACCGGCCGAACCAGAACTGGAGGGTGACGAATCAGTCCGCGGAGCTTACGGACCGTTACAGCCGGGATGCGGTGAGGGCGAGGGCGCGCGATCTGGAGCGGAATTCGGATGTGATGAATTCGGTTTCCGGGGCGTTCAAGCGGAACGTGGTCGGCGGCGGTTTTCGTGTTCAGGCAAAGACCGGGGATACGGAGTTGAACAAGGAGATGGAGAAGGCCTGGCTGAGATGGTGCAGAAAGCGAAACTGCGATGTGACCGGACGGCAGAGCCTGAACCAGATCATCCGCATGGCGGTGGTGCGCAAGAAGATCGACGGCGGCATCCTTTTTGTAAAACGGTATATGGAGGGCGGGTTTGTGCCGTTCCGGCTGCAGATGATCGAGGTCGACGAGCTGGACAGCACCGAAGTCCGGCCGCGGCATGCCGGGAACAAGGTGGCCGGGGGTATTGAGTACAATTCGTGGAATTGTCCGGTCGGCTATTTTATCCGGCAGTATGATATCGACGGCTGCGGGCAGAGGGATTCGGTGTGGGTCGACGCAAAGGATGTGATCCATTACTTTACGATCCGGCGGCCCACGCAGCTGCGGGAAATGTCGGACATGGCGCAGACCATTCCGAGGATCCGCGACATAAACGAGTTTATGATGGCAGTATCCGTAAAGGAGCGGATCGAGTCCTGTCTTGCCATTTTCATTAAACGGACGATTCCCAGCATCCCGGGAGGAGGAAACGGCGCAGGAAGGTTCGGAAACCAGGGAGACCGAATCAGCTATGACGGTAAGACGCTTTCGCCCGGCATGATTAAGGAGATGAATGCCGGCGATGAGATTCAGGTTGTAAACCCTTCCGGGCAGGGGGCGGACGCGACCAGCTTCACAAAGCTGCAGCAGCGGCTGGTGGGCGCGGGGCAGGGCATCAGCTATGAGGCCACGAGCCGGGATATGTCCGAAGCGACCTACTCCTCCGCAAGGCAGGGGATGATTGAGGATGATCTTACTTATGGGGAGGAAAAGGAGCTGCTTCTGGAGGTGTTGGATGAGATTTATGAGACATTCATTATATCGGCAGTTCTTTGCGGGGCACTGACAATCCCCCGTTTCTGGGAGGAAAAGGAGCGGTATCTCGCTCATGAATGGACACAGGAGCCGAAGCCGTGGATTGACCCGCAGAAGGAATCGAACGCAAACAGCATTGCACTGAAGACCGGACAGAAGACCTACAAGCAGATCGCAGCGGAAAACGGACGGGACTGGCGCGACCAGATCGACGATATGGCGGAGGTGCTGGAGTATGGAAGGGAGATGGGCGTGAATATGGAAAATCTGATTTTTGGGCTCGGTGAGTCAGGGACAGGGAAGGAGGAAGCAGATGGCAAGGATAAGGGCGATGAGGACGGGAGCGACGGAACAAAGCAGGGATGAGGAGAGACGGGGAGCGCAGCAGCGTCTTCTTTCTGACTGCGCCATCCGGGCCATGGAGGGAGCGGGGAACGAGCGGAAGTTCGTCCTCAGCTTTTCCTCGGAGGAGCCATACGAGCGTTGGTTCGGAACGGAGATTCTTTCACATTCCGAGGGGGCGGTTGATCTGAGCCGTCTCAATTCCATCGGCTGTGTCCTTTATAACCACAACCGGGACAGGGTGGTCGGTAAGATTATCCGGGCATGGGTGGAGGACAACCGCGGAAATGCGGAGATTGAATTCGATCGTGACATGGATTCGGAGACCGTATTCCAGAAGGTGGCCGGTGGGACGCTGAAGGGGGTGTCCGTCGGGTATCTGGTAGATGTGTGGGAGGATGTGGCGGCAAATAAGAAATCCGGCGATGGGCGGTTTACTGGCCCGTGCAGTATTGCAACGCGATGGACGCCGCATGAGATTTCCATTGTGAGCATTCCGGCAGATCCTACGGTGGGCGTCGGGCGCGCCCAGGAAGGGGAAACATGCAGCGCGGAGAATGCCGCGGGGCAGAAGAACATTTCAGGAAAAAAGGGGGCAGGCTGCTTGTCGCTTTATGAAAGGCAGCTCCAGATAAACAGGAATTTATTCAAGGAGGGAAACAGGGCATGAGTCTCAAACAGATGATTCAGAGACAGCAGGAGCTTCTGAATGCGGCGAAGACTGCCGGCAGGGAGCTCACGGCAGAGGAGCAGGAGGAGTTTGACAGCCTTCAGAGGCAGATCGAAACGGAGCTGGCAGCAGGCGGCAAAGAAGGCGGCAATCCGGAGCCGCCGGCAGGCGGGGATTCCCAGAGCATCCGCGCGGCAGAGCGCAGCAGAATCCGCGAGATCGAAACAATGTGCAGCCATTTCGGAATGGATGCAAGGGAGTTCGTGGACGGAGGGCATTCCGTAGAGAGGGCAAGAGAAGAGGTAATGAAGCGCCTGATGGAGAAGAGAAAACCGATTCCTCAGGGCGGCCGCGCGGATGTGACCGCGGACGCAGCCGACAAATTCCGGGCAGCTGCAGGGGATGCGCTGGTCATGCGCGCCGGAATTGAGGTCACGAGCCCGGCGGAGGGTGCGCGGGAGCTGATGGGGATGTCGCTGCGCGACATGGCGATCGAGAGTCTTACAGCGGAGGGACAGACAGGGCTCAACCGCCGTTCCTCGGAAGAAATCTACAGCCTTGTATCCCGCCAGTTTTTTAATCCGACGGCGGCGTTTCCTGCCATTCTGGACAACGCAATCAACAAGGCGTATGTGGAAGGACATAAAAAGGTTGCCGTCACCTTTGACCGCTGGACAAAGAAGGGGAGCCTGAAGGACTTTAAGACAGCGGACAATTATTATCTGGCAGGCCCGGCGGGAGAGTTTTTGGAAGTGCCGGAGGGCGGCGAGCTGAAAGCGGATGTTCCGGGGGATGCAAAGCGCCCGACAAGAAGGCTGAAAACCTACGGCCGGCAGTTCACGCTTACCCGCCAGGCGTTTATCAATGATGACATCGATCTGGTGACAAGGATTCCTGCCCGCTATGCGGCAAGCGCGCGGAAGACCATCAATAAGCAGTGCTGCCAGATCATGGTGAATAATCCGGCCATCTATGACGGAACTCCGCTTTTTTCCGCGGCGCACGGCAACCTGGTGCTCACCGGGACCGGCATCACGCAGGCTTCCATGCAGATTATGATTATGGCGCTGCAGACGCAGAAGGACGAATTCGGCGAGGCGATCATTGTCCGCCCGGCGAAGATTCTTGTACCGGTCGGGTATGCGTTTGACATGTATACGATGTTTTACAGCCCGACGATCAGCACCTCGGACAATACGCAGGCCGTCAATCCGCTGTACCGCTACCGCGAACAGATCGAGATCATCGAGGAGCCGACCTTTAACGCGCTTTGCGGCGGTTTTGGGAAGGTGATGCCGTGGTTCCTGCTCGGCGCAGCGGATGATACGGATTTTATCGAGGTGGATTACCTGAACGGGCAGGAAATCCCGACCATCCGCAGGATGGAAACGCCGGGCACCTTGGGCTTTGTATGGGATATTTACCTCGACTGGGGAATCTCCGTGATGGATTTCAGGGGAGCGATCAAAAATCCGGGTACTGTGATCAGCAGCCCGCTGGCATAATTGGCGAAGGAGGGGAAGAAAATGGCAAGGGCAGTATATTGGCAGAAGGGCGAGAGCCTTGACTATGTAAATGAGACGACGGCGGTCATTGAAGCGAATACGATCATCCCCCTTGAGGGGAGGATCGGCGTCGCCGGAACTTCGATCAATCCCGGAGAGACGGGGAGTCTTTATATGGCGGGAGTGTATGAGATCGCAAAGACAGGCAGGGCAGAGATCAAGATGGGGGCAGCGGTCTATTTTGACGGAACCGGTATCACGGATACGAAAGCAGATGCTGTTCCCGCAGGATACGCAGCAAGGACGGCGGCCGCGGAGGATGAAGTGATTCTTGTGAAGCTGCCGGGATAAGGAGGAAGTCATGCAGAAAAAGAGGACGGTTTCCGTACCAAGTGACGACGACGGGCAGATGAAAGGGATATCGAGTGCGCAGAGTGATGCTGTGGATAGGGCGTCGGAGCCGGATAACACTGACAATGCCGACAACGATGAAGGCAAGGGGACAGAAGACGATCGTACCGGCAACAGCGAAAGCCCTGGAACAGAGAACGGCGGTGACAGCGCAGATCAGGAGCAGGAAACGAAAAGCAATGCTGCCGGTAAAATCCTTACGGCGGTTTATCCCATCCTTTATCTGTCGAGGCAGTATAAGGTCGGTGAGGCGCTGCCGGCCAATGATCCGGCTATGGTGGAGGCATGGATTGCCGCCGGGACGGCTGTCTGGATTCCTGCCCCGTCATCCGATACCGGGGAAGTCCAGGGGGCAAGACCGACAACAACAGAGCAGGGACAACCGGGGCAGGCGGTTTCCGAGGAGGCGATATGACATTCAAGGAGCAGATCGCGCAGGATAACCGTACCATTTTCATGAATCTGGATGAATTTTCCGACATCCATACAGTGAACGGCGTGAAAATGGCGGTGCAGATCGACAGCAATGAGATGATCGAGCGCGAGAAGCGCAATCAGTACAGACAGAGAGGTCTGTATGCGGATGGAATTTACATTAAGGAGCTGCTGATCTATGTCAGGGCAGAGGAATTCGGAAAGCTCCCGGCGGTCGGGAGAGTGATCGATTTTGACGGCAAGAAATATACCATTTCCGATGCCATTGATGAGGATGGAATCTATTCGCTCTGTCTGGAGGCAAACAGAACCGGAGGGAAATAAGGCATGATACATTTTCGGGTTGATATGCAGGACCTGACGAAGATGGAATCCGCGCTCGGCATGGCAAGGGATAAGTCGGGGTATGTGCTCCGGGCGGCGATCAATGCCACGGCAAAGCAGACCGTTACACTCCTTACAGAGGAGGCCAACAGGGAATATCAGATCAGCCAGCCCTCCCGGATAGCAAAGACCATGTCGCTGGATAAGGCGACGCTGAGAAAGCTGACTGCGACGGTGACATCAAAAGGGCGGGTAAATGAGCTGTATAACTTTATGGTGAATCCGCGGAGGTATGTCAGGGGCGGCGGAGTTCCGGGAGGCTACAGTGCGCACAGCAGGCGGGGAGCATCCTACCGGAACATTGCCTTGAAGCAGAATGCGGCAGGCGGCGAGGATCCGTACCGGGCGTTTGTGGTGAAGTATAAGAGCGGGCACAAAACACTGGCGCAGCGCAGGCCGGACAGGAGGATGAAGAAGAATCCGGATAAGGAATTTGTGAAGACCTTATTCGCGCCGTCCGTCCCGAATATGCTGGGAAATGAGAAAGGGGTTTACGGCGTGGTCGAGCCGCAGATTTATGATCTGCTTCAGCAGAATATCCAGGAGCAGATTCACCGGTTTTTAAAATAGGGAGCAGCGGCTCCCGGGGAGGTTTTTATGACGCCGCTTGAGCTGCAGGACGAGCTGGTGTGTGAAATGGGCCGGCTTCTCTCCGGCTGTACTTACAGGACACCGGAAGGAGAGTATATTCCCATTCATGTATTTGCGCAGAACATTCCCGTCAATGAAACGGAGGATGAGGACGATCCGGTTCCCTATCTCATTGTCCGCCTGGACAGCGGGGAGGACGACGGGACGAGGGAAAGCTTCAATACCGTCAGTATTGTTGTTATTGTAGGAATATGGGATGATGCGCTGGATGCGCAGGGGCACAGGGATGTGATGAACATTATCCAAAAAATCTATCAGAGATTCCATGAGAATCCGGATTTAAACAGGAAGGCTGTATACGCGGGAGATTTCAAATGGGCGATCCAGAATGATACATATTATCCGTATACGTTTGGAGCATGCCATATAAAATTCCGCATTGCGGCAGTCAGAAGGGAGGATTATTTTGCATGAGGACGAAGAACAATGCAGCAGAAGCAGCAGAAGCGTCCGCTGCGTTTGTTGCGGCTTCTGCCGCGGAGACTGGTGAGTCTGTTGCGGCGGCTGTGCCGGGCAGAGCGCTGGGGAAAAGGGGTGACCGGATGTATCTCGGCCCCACGATCACGGGGGTGGTGAGGCATGGCACGGTGTTCAAGGACGGCGTGCTTCCGAAAAGGGCGACGGAATGCATTGCGGAGCTGCCTGTAATGGAACGGCTTTTTGTTGAGACAGACCGGATGCCGGAGGCAGTTACGGAGCTCGGAAAGAAACAGAGTGCGCTGGGAGCGGTTTATGCCCAGGTGGCGGAACATTTTAACGCGGCGCATCCCGGCGGGCAGAATACAGGGAGGATATGAAGATGGCTTATATGCACGGAATAAGGATTCAGGAGAATCCGACCAGCGTACCGACACCCGTCAGAAATGAAGCCAGCGTGCCAGTTGTTTTCGGAACGGCTCCAGTTAATCTTGCGGCGAATCCGGAGAATGCGGCCAATCGGCTATTCCTTTGCAATACCTTTGCAGAGGCGAGGGAAGCGCTCGGATACTCGGAGGATTATGCAAGTTATACGCTTTGTCAGGCGATGGATGCTTTTTTTAAGATATTCGGAGTGGGGCCGGTTGTGTTCTGCAATGTTCTGGATCCGGCAGTCCACCGAACCGAGTATACGGAGACGCTGCCTGTAATCTGCGGCCAGGCAATCGCAGAACAGTGCGGTATTCTGAGAAAGGAGCTTGTGATCCGGCATGAGGATTCGGTGCTGGAGGACGGAAAGGATTATACCGTGTCGTTCAACGATAATGGCTATGCGGTGATCACGGTTCTTGCCGACGGAGTTTCTGCTGTTACGATTTCCGGCAGCAGGATTGATCCTTCCATGGTGACGCCGGAAAATGTTATGGGCTCGTATGATGCTGCTACCGGCGCGGAGACCGGCACGGAGCTTGTGCGCCGGGTTTATCCGGAGTTTTCGCTCACGCCTTCGCTGCTGCTTGCGCCGGGATGGTCGCATGATCCGAAGGTCGGTCTTGCCCTTGCAGAAAAATGTACAGATGTAAATGGGATGTTCAAGTGCGAGTGCATCCTTGACATTGACACAGAGAAGGCAAAGAAGTACACCGAGGTCGCAGATGTAAAGATCGAAAGCGGCTATGCCAGCGAGCATACGATCTGTGTCTGGCCTATGGTTAAGTACGCGGGCAAGGCTATGGCTTTTTCTGCGGTTTATGCCTCGATGGCCTGCTATACAGATTACAACAATGACAATGTCCCGAACCTTTCCCCGTCCAACCGGGCAATCCGGGTGAGCGCGGCTGTACTTAAGGGCGGAACGGAGGTCACGCTGGACATCAACCAGGCGAATGAGCTGAACGGGGCCGGCATTGTGACCGCCCTGAACATGAACGGCTTCAAGGCCTGGGGCAACAATACGGCGGCATACCCGGACACGAAGGACCCGAAAGACCGGTGGATTTCCTGCCGGCGGTTCTTTTCATGGTGGGGAAACAGCTTTATCACGACCTATATGGAGAAGGTGGATAATCCGGCCAATTACCGCCTGATCGAGTCCATTGTGGATTCGGAGAATGTGCGGGGAAACAGTCTGGTATCCATGGGGAAGTGTGCCGGGATCCGGATGGTTTACAGCAGGGAGGATAATCCGATCGGCAATGTCATAAATGGAAGGATTGTCTTCCGGCAGTATCTTGCGCCGTATACTCCGGCGGAAGATATCCTGAATGTACTGGAGTTTGATCCGGCAATGATCGAGGCTGCGCTGGGAGGCGAGGGCTGAAAGGAATACATGCCGTTTACACGGCGGAAAGAGAGGAGAAATGGGAGCAATTACGAATGTGCCCGAGGTCATCAATAATTTCAATGCATATCATAACGGGAACATACTTGTCGGGATTACCGGCTCGGTCACGCTTCCGAATCTTGATGCGCTCACGGAGGAGATCGGAGGCGCAGGGATTCTCGGAACTTATGAGCCGAGTATTCCCGGATTTTATTCGTCGATTTCGCAGGAGATTCCGTTCCGCATTCTGGATGAGGATATTTTTTCACTGATGAACCCGTCCGAGCTGGTCGATCTGACCTTCCGGGCGGCGGCTCAGTCAACGGTAAAGTCGACGGGTGCGCTTGATTATAAAGGAATGAGGATTGTGGAGCGGGGGCGGCTGAAAAGCTTTACACCCGGCAAATATGAGCTCGGCAAGCAGATGGAGGCGAGCGTCACGCTGGAACTCCTGTACATTCTGATTGAGGTGGGCGGGGCAACAAAGCTGGAGTATGACAAATTGAATTCGGTCTTTGTCGTGAACGGCAGGGATCTTCTGGAGAAAGTGAGGGCATATAGCTGATGGAGGAAAAGAAGAAAGAGCGGATGGAGGATCAGGAGAATATTCCTGCTATAAGAGCAGGGGAGGACAGTGCAGAGG
>CAMWWR010000025.1 GCA_947178045.1 uncultured Clostridia bacterium | reverse complement strand
TCGGCGCGGAAAACGAAGGAAACGAGCGGAAACAGGGAAAAAGACGGGAAGAAGAAATATGCGGAGCGCGGTATACAATATATGGGATTCGGCGGAGGGAATGCCGCTGCGTTTTGAACAGATCGTCGGGGAGATTCGGAGGGTCGAGGCGGACGTAATATGTCTTCAGGAGACAGCGGATGAGCGGCAGCTGAAAGAGCTTATGCAGCGATGCGGATATCCGTACTTCTGTCCTGCGCTGCCCGATGGCGGGGAGTGGAGCGGCACAGGGATTCTGAGCCGTTATCCGCTTGCAGAGCTGCAGCGTTATCCTTATGCCGCTGCAGCTCTGTTGTGCGTGGAAGAGAAGAAAATACTGGTCATCAACGTGCACCTGCCCTGGGACGGCGCGCTGAAGCGGGAGAGGGCGATCGTCGATATCGCGGAGCAGGCCGCAGGGATACAGGCGGACTATGCTTTTCTGGCGGGGGATTTTAATTGCTCGGAGCATTCTGCGGTACATCGCTTTCTGAAGGGTGAACAGTCCCTGATGGAGCGGGAGACAAGCTGGTTTGACCTTGCGGAGGCGTATGCGGAGTGCACGGGGCAGGCGGCGTCCGCAACGTTAAATTTCCGGAATAATCCGCGCTGGAACCCGCCGGGAGGAACCAGCACCAACACGATCGAGACAAACCAGCGTTTTGACCGCATCCTGCTGAAAAACCCGTATCCGGCGGCGTTTCCGCTTCTGAAGGACTGCGGGATTTTCGGAACAGAGGTGTCGGACAGGACGGGGCTGTCGGCGAGCGACCACTACGGCGTATATGCGGAGCTGGAGTTTGGAGAGGGTTGAAAGCAGGCAGGCCCCTGAAATCGTGGGGACTGAGCCGGAGACCTTAGTCCTCCGGCATTGCTTCCGGCGTCCTGCGCTGCTCCTTCAGCAGCTCAAAAAATTCCTCCTCCGGCATCGGCCGGGCATAATAATAGCCCTGCACCTGGTCACAGCCGATGCTTTGCAGCAGCTCGATCTGCTCCCGGGTTTCCACGCCCTCTGCTAAAAGCCCGAGCCTCAGCTTGTCTGCCATGGAGACGCCCTGCTCCAGGATAAGCCGGCCCTTTTTGGATATCATCATATTTTCGATGAACTTCCGGTCGAGCTTGATCACGTCGAACGGAGTTTCCAGAAGGACATTCAGGGAGGAATAGCCGCTGCCGAAATCATCCATCAGCAGGGTAAAGCCCTCCTCCTTCAGCTGCAGCGCCTTCCGGCTGATTTGCTGGTCGTCCGCCGTCTCTGTAATCTCAAGCTCCAGAAGCCTTTTCGGGATGGCATAGGCCTGGATCAGGTCGGAGAGCACCCCGACGCACTCATTGTCCCGCAGATGAATTCTTGACATATTGACCGAGACCGGGCAGGGTACGATGCCCGCATCCTTGCATTTTCGGATAAAACGGCAGGCTTCCTCCCAGATATAATAATCCACCTTCTGGATGAAGCCATTTTCCTCGATGACCGGGATGAACTGATCCGGATAGATCATGCCGCGCTCCGGATGACGCCACCGCACAAGCGCCTCCGCGCCAATGATCTCGTTTTTCGCGATGCTGTATTTTGGCTGGAGGTACATCATAAACTGCCGGCCGGCGATCGCCGCCTGCAGGTTCTCCTCGATAAATTTCCGGTTGTACAGCGATTCCTTAAACTGCTCCCGATAAAAAAGAATATTCGACAATACGATATTTTTTGCCGCCTTCCGGGCCATCGCTGCCCGATCCTCCATCTGGCGCAGCTCCATCCCGCGGTCCTCTACGGTGTAGACGCCGTACACCATCTGCAGCTTTACATTCTTAAAGCTCCCGATCTTCCGGTCCAGATTCTGGATAAAATCCACAAGCTCGGCCTCCGTTTTGTATTCGGTCACGACCATGAACACATCGCTGCGCAGATTGATGAAAAACTGCTTCTCATTGCAGATGCTTTCAAGTTCATGAAGGGTGAACTCCAGAACCTCATTGCCGAATTTTTCGCCGTACAGATCGTTGATGATCTTAAATTTGCGGATATCGAACTGAATAAATCCGATTTCCTTGTCCGAGGAATACAGAAGATTATTCACATTCCTGCGGAAACGGTTGAGCTTGCGGATGCCCTTGAACACCCGCTGCATCTCGTTCTCCGGGATGTCGTCGAGATCAATGCTGCTCTCCGCGGCATTTTTTAAATATTCGGTCAGCATTTCCTCCAGAATCTCGATGCTGGCATTGCTCGCCCTCGGGCATTTTTTCAAGATCAGCCCGTCCTTGCGGATCTGGGCCATTTCCTCCGGCTTTGAGATATCCTTGCCCAAAATATCCCGGCAGCAGACGGCCCCTTCCATTTTTTCCGAGAAACGCCGTATAAAGTCCTCTGTTTTTTTGTTCCCGTAGACCTCCAGCTCCCGGTCCTGGGAATCGTAAAAGCCGAACGCCATCCCGAGTACGAGAAGGGAGGCCGTGATGCAGCCGCAGGTTCCGCCCTGCCGCATTCCCCCGCCAAAGCATGTACTGATCCGGAAGGCCGTTTTCAGATCCAGCCCGAAATCGTCCGCAAATGCGCCGAACAATGCCTGCGAGCAGTGGTATTGCTGGTGCAAAAGCTGATCCGCCTTCTCCTTGTGTGTCATGTCGCACCTCCGTTCCCTCAAATCTCAAATTGGCCGCACTGTTTTTTGTGCCGGGGCAGCCCGGTTTTTCCGCGCCATCCGCCCGCACACAATACCGTCCAGAGCCTGCCGATGATAAGTATATTTTAGCAAATAATAAAGGGCTTGTGAAGTAAAAAATATTCTTTGTGCGTGGCAGAATATTTTTCTTTTTACTTACTGCACGACCACAGCAGAATTTACCGATAGTGCCGCGAATAGAAGATTGACAGCAGGAATTTTATGCTATAGTATAATTTACAGATAATATATATGTAATCTGTACTTGAAGGTAAACGGCATGCTGGCGAACGGAGCAGCATAACCAGAAGCCTGAAACTGAAGTTTAATGCCTGCTCCTGCGGGCGAAAGGGCAATTATCATGAAGAAAAATTGTGTTTATGCTATTATCCTGTTCTTTTTTGTCGCCCTGTTTTCCGGCTGCGGAAAGGAGAAGCAGGAAGAGATCCAAATTGACCGCAGCGGTTATGAGAAAAGTCAATTTCAGTCCGTTTCCCTTACGGCGGGAATCGAGTCGTTCACCGTCCGCCCGGACGGGACGCTGCTCTGCAGCAGCGCGGACGCGAAGCTGTACACCTACGGGCAGGATGGGACAAGAACGGGGGAGCTTGCTCCGGATTCGTTTTACGGGAACCTCTGCGCGGACGGGGAGAAAATATATGCCTTTGACTATGAGCGGTCCGCCGTTGTGGAGCTGGGAGAGGATGGGGCGCGGGTGATCCAGAATACCATTCTGTTCCACACAATCCGGAATATGGTGGCGGTCAACGGAAAAATCTATGTGCTGGCTATTCCGGTGACACGGGAAAACGGCGACGGAATGTTCCCGTTCGGGGCAGAGGAATTTGAGGATTATGGTGAGCAGGTGTACTGCATCGATGCGGCGAGCGGACAGTACAGCACGCTCGGCCTGGCGCACATTGCGGCGGAATACCGCGCGGAGGACGGAAGTCTGTATTTCTACGGCTGGCAGGAGGATAAATATTACCTGTATCGCTATGATACAGAGAAAGAGAAAATCGCGAGTACGCTGCACTTTGACGGTATGGGGAATGTGCTTTCTATCGTTGTGGAGGGTGGGCAGCTGTTTGCGCTCACGTCTGAGGAAGGACTGACCGGCATCGACCTGACGACGGGGGAGAAGGAGGAGCTGCTTGCCGGGTGGTTTACGATGTTCGGGAATGACCTGCAGTTTTACCGCGGAAATCTGTTTGTGAACAATATGGTGGCGAAGGAGATCCAGCAGCTGCTCTATCTCGGGGCGGACGGCCGGGTTGCGGTGCTGCAGGAGGAATCGAAAAAAAACAGCAGTATTTTCGGCCAGGAGGAAGGAAGCAGAGAGGCCGGGAACGGGGACGCAGGAGACGAAAAAGCGAAGCCGACCGAATGGCCGAAGCACAAGGAGACGATTGGGCTCAGCACCTTGTCCAAATATGACATAGACACACAAAAAATCAAATCGATCAGCGGATTTAAGACAAAGCTGCTTGATCTGCCATTTGAGGCAGAAACGTTTGCTGCGGAGCTGATGGCAGGGAACCCGGAGGTTGACATCTATGTCGTGCATACCAGTTCTCCTGTCGTACAGAGGATACGGGAGCTGGGGCTCTATGTTCCGCTGAACGATTCGGAGATTATTACGGAGCATCTTTCAAAATGCTTTGGCTATGTACAGGAGACTGCGATAAATGAAAACGGGGACATCTGGATGCTCCCGCTGGATGAAATCGCCACTGTGACCTGGTACATTCCGGAAAACATGGAGCGCTTCCATGTCACAGCAGAGGATCTGGGTATGCTGGATGACTATATGGCAGTACTGGAGAGACTTCACGGGAAAACAGGAGCTTATCGTTATTATAATAATGCCGCTCAGTTTATTCTGTGGAGTGATGCGCACTATGATGTGAATTATAATAATTTTCAGGCAGGAGCAGTCAATTTCGACACGGAGCTCTACCGGCATGTGGCGGATACTCTCTGGAGCGGCTGGGTGCGGCACAGCTCTGCGACCGCAAACCATCCTTTGTTTTTTGCAAAGTATCAGGAGAGTCAACCAGATTACGCATTGATCGGTGAGGGGCCGGAATTTAACCGGAATATCATGATTTTTAAGACCTGCTATACATCCGAACATCTGTTCTCTTATGGCCGGACACGGGAACAGACGACAAGACTTCTGACCGGCTGGCGTGTCATGGCAGCGCCTAAGCTGGCGGATGCTTCAGAAAAAAATTATCTCGGCATTTCGTATGCGTTTGTCAATCCGTACAGCAGGCAGAAGGAGGCAGCAATCGAATATCTGGAAGTGCTGGCTGCGAATCAGAGCACGGTAATTGAATGGCCGTCCTTTTTCAGGGAGGATATCGAGTATTATGAGGATATGTATGATACCTCTCTTCCGGCATTTCAGGATCTGTATGGAATCTTTCGGGATTCTGTCATTCCGACAGGATATCCGCATGATTCTTCCGACGAATATGTTACAGAGTACCAGCAGGGCCTGATCACGTTTGATGAGGCAATCCGGCGCAGACAGAGAGCCGCGGAGATGGGGCTGTACGAATAGCGGGCAGGCTGATCTGCGGCAGAACAATCCGTTTTTTCAAGGAAGCGCTGATTTAATTCAGCGCTTCCTTAGAGTCTCCGGCAGCTGCACAGAAAGTGGATTTCTGAATTTTCTTTACAAATAAAATGGCGTGCAGTAAAATAATTGTCGTATCAAAGCGGATGTGCGCGGCAGCCCGGAAAGTGTGCGAGCCGGACCGTCTGCGGAAGAGAACGGGAATTTTACAATATCGCGAAGCGGCAGGAGGAACAACGGAATGGGCTTATTTCAGAAGAAAATCGGACCTGTCTTTTTAAAGGAGGACAGCGAAGCGGAGCTTTTTATAGAAAGGCTGAAGAAGCTTTCCGAAAAGGCTGACGGAGAGCTCAGGCAGGACATTGAGAAGCAGATAAAGCTTGCGGCCTACGGGCTTGCGGGGGAAAAGAATATTGCGTTTGAGTTGAGAAACAGCGGCATGGATATGCTTATTCTGCATGATCTGTATTTTGAGCATAACGGGATGCAGGCACAGATCGATTATATCGTGATCAGCAGAAGGCGGATTTACATTATCGAGTGCAAGAATCTTATCGGAAATATCGAGATCGATAACAGCGGCAATTTTATCCGGACCTACGAGCTGTTCGGGAAGCCGGTAAAGGAGGGACTGTATTCGCCGATTACCCAGAACGAGCGGCATAAGCTTGTGATCCGGGAAATGCGCCGGCAGGAGGAAGGCATATTGAAAAAGCTTTTCTTCGGAAAAAGCCCGGACAGCACATATCAGGCAGTCGTCGTTCTGGCGAATCCGAAAACCTATCTGAATGCGAGGTATGCAAAAAAGGAGATAAAGGATCAGGTGATCCGCGCGGATCAGCTGATAAACTATATCCGGCAGCATGACGAGGCAGCGGAATCCTCGTTCGGGGATGAGGAGATGCGCAGACTGGCAGAATTTTTCCTGGATAAGGACATACCGGATAGGTCAGATTACGCAAAGAAATACGAAGAGATTCTGGAGCAATACGAGAACAGCGCTGTCGGCAGAAGAAGCGCGCGGCCAATGTGGGAATCCTACGGTGCGGGCAGCACTTCGGACGGAAGCACGGTAGAAAAGGCTGGTACAAACGGAAACAGCAGTATGGGAAAAGCCGGTGTAAACGGAAACAACGGTGCGGACGGGCTGATCTGCCCTCGCTGCGGAGCCCAGCTTGTCCTGCGGACTGCCTCAAAGGGCGATAATGCGGGCCGGAAATTTCTCGGCTGTACCGCGTTTCCGAGATGCCGGTATATCGGGAAGATTGAGGAGGATTGAAGCAAAATTAGCAATATGGAACAATTTGTACAAGCGTCGATTCTTTTGCTGCTTCTGACCGCAGTATCGCTGTTTTCATCGGAGCATCCGTATTTGCTGCTGCTGTTCTGCGGCGCGCTCATGCTTGTGTTCACCTGCCGCAGCCTGCCCGTGCGGCAGGACGAATCGGACAAACGCCGGGCGGCTCTGCAGCTTTTGCTCTCCTCCGTGTTTGCTGCTCTTTCGGGAAATATGGCGGCCTGCCTGATCTTCTGCGAGCTCAGGCTTCAAAAAGCAGTCCGGCTTATACTGCCGCCGGTCATGTATCTTCTGCTCCGGGTGGGCGGCAGCGTGCTCTCTGCCGGCGGCTTCGGAGCTGCATTGCGGAATTCTCAGCTCCGGGAGGACGGCACGGGGGGAACGCCCGCTGTTCTCCTGCTGAGGATGCTGATCCTTCTGGCGTTGACGATGCTGATATTGCTGGCCGAACGGCTGGTTGGTAACTATCTTTCCGCCAGGAACGAGACGGCGCGGGTCGTCGCCGTGACGGCAGTCAATGAGCTGTATGAAAAAAAGCTCAACCGGGAGCTGGTGATGAAAAATTACCTCGCGGATAAAACCGCCCGTCTGGAGGAGCGCGAAAATATCAGCAGAAATATCCACAACAGCGTAGGGCATTCTATCACCGCCGCCATTATGGCGCTGGATGCCGCGGACATGCTGCTGGATACCGCCCCGGAAAAGGCGCGGGAAAAGCTGGAGGCGGCAAACCGGCGGATACACACAAGTCTTGATTCCATACGGCAGGCTGTCCGCATGCTGGACGGAGAAAGCAGATTGATTTCCGCGCATGATTTTATTTGTGGTCTGGAAAATCTCGCCGAGAGCTTTCGGATGGACACGGCGCTGCAGATTCGCATGGATGCCTCGGATATCGCGCCGGAGCTGTCTCTTCCGCATGAATACGGCGAATTCCTCACCGGCGCGGTTTCCGAGCTGCTTGCCAACGGGGTTCGTCACGGGAATGCGGATGTTTTCACGATATACATTTCTGCGGACAGCGCGCACATTCGGGTCAGCGTTCTGGATAACGGGACGGGCGATTTTTCCCCGCAGAATGCCCGCAGGAAAATCGAGAGCGGATACGGGCTGAAAAAGTTGATCTCGTTCGCGGAAAAATGCGGCGGCAGTGCGGTGTTTGAAAATAATCACGGCTTTCGGTCCGTTATAACCCTGCCGCTTTACAGAGAAAGTGTGAAAACGGAACGGGCCGAAAGTTTTGTCAAAGAGTTTTTGTTGTGAGCCCGTTCCGTTTAAAGTTTTGAGCATGAAATCCGTTGGAATTTCATGTTCAAAACTTCCGGGAAAGTATAATGGCCGCTCTGCACGTTTCATAGATTATTTGTGCCGGGAGCGCCAGCAAGACGGGAGGAAAATATGGAGCATTTGCGCGTACTTCTGGTTGATGATGAACCACTGCTGCTGGAGAGCCTGGAGATTATTTTAAGCCTTCAAGGGATCGAGATTGCCGGTACGGCGTCCGACGGCAATGCGGCGTTGGAGGTGCTGGCGAGAGAGGAGTGCAGTATCGCGCTGGTGGATTTGAATATGAAGGGTATGGGCGGCATCGAGCTGATCGGACGGATGAAGGCGGAATATCCGCAGGTGAAAATACTGGTGCTCACGACCTTTTACGACGATAAAAGCATTACGCAGGCGATCGCGGGCGGGGCGGACGGCTATCTGCTGAAGGACAGCGGAAAGGACGCCATTCTCGGTGCGATCGGACAGATTGCAGGAGGCAGGAACGTCATTGACAACCGGGTAATGCAGCGGCTGGCTGCTCTTGTGGGCGGCAGCCGGGAGGCTGCGCTGCCGGACGGCATGACCGAGCGGGAGAAGGAAATTTGCTCGCTGCTTGCCCGCGGGCTTACCAACCGGCAGATTTCGGAGGCCCTGTTTATTTCCGAGGGAACGGTGAAAAACTATATTTCTTCCATTTACGAGAAAACGGGGATCCACGACAGGGCGAAGCTGGTCGCGGAGATGAACCGGTAAAGGCTGAGGCTGTGAACAGGCGGAATAGCAGCAGGATATTATCGGAGTCGGAGGACAAGAATAATGGTGGAAGAAATCGTGTTGTTTGAGGATAATGGCATTAAACTGGAGGTTCCCGTAACTCCACAGCAGGAAACCGTCTGGCTTAACCGGGCGCAAATGGCCGAGCTGTTTGACAGAGATATCAAAACGATAGGTAAACATATTGTAAATGCCAGACGAGAAGAACTTGAGGGGCAGGTGGTAGTCGCAAATTTTGCGACTACCACCTCTCATGGGGCAATAGTCGGAAAAACTCAGACACATATGACAGAATACTATAATCTGGATGTCATAATATCCGTTGGGTATCGTGTTAAATCCAAACGTGGTATTGCCTTTCGTAAATGGGCTAACTCTATATTGAAACAATACATTATTCAAGGATATGCAGTAAATAATAATCGTATCAAGCAACTGGGAGAAGTGATACGCATTATGAAACGAACGGAGAATGTTCTGGATGGCAAACAAGTGCTAACGGTCATAGAAAAGTACAGCAAAGCCTTAGAGCTTCTGGATTCGTATGATCATCAGAATATGCCGCGTCCTCATGGTAGTAAGGCGACTTACATTCTTACATATGATGAATGCAAGGATGTAATAAAGAGCATGCGATTTGGAAATGAATCAGATTTATTTGGGAAAGAAAAGGATGATTCGTTTAAGGGGAGTATTGGAAATATTTATCAATCCTTTAATGATCAGGATCTTTATCCGACTTTAGAGGAGAAGGCAGCGCATTTATTGTATTTTATTACAAAGAATCATAGTTTTTATGACGGAAACAAACGTATCGCAGCAATGATATTTCTGTATTTTTTGGATAAAAATCATGCCTTGTTTATAGAAGAAAAGAAAACCATTGAAGACCATACTCTGGTTGCTTTGACAATTATGATTGCTGAATCCAGGCCGGAAGAAATGGAGATGATGATTACTGTTATTATGAACTGTTTAAAATAAATCTTTCCCGAAGTTGCCGGTCGACCCTGCTATTGCTAAGTGTTTGTTTTGGAAGGTGACCGCAGTCATACCGAAAATATGACTGTGGTTATTTTCGTTTTCGGGCAAAATACAGTAAAATAGCATTATCAAAGGGAAGGGTGGTGGATCTTATGCCGCAGAAGCTTTCTGCGATGAGGTACATAAGAAACAATGGGCGGCGCGTTGCCGTGCTGGTCGTGAGTCTTGGGCTGTGCTTTGTGCTGGTTTATCTGACACAGTTTTTGCTGTCCTCCACAGAGGAGAGCCTCGGCCGTATTATGTCGGAAAACCCGAAAAAAATGCAGGTTCTCATGCTTGCCGGAAAAACCACGCTGGGCATCGACACCGAGAACATGAGCGACGAGGAGCTGACAAGGGCATACGCGGAAAAAAACCGGGAGGTGGCGGAAAAGCTGAAGAAAGCCGCCGGCGTGAAAAACGCCTGGTTCGGCCAGGTGATTTATTGTACCATCTCCGCCGCTGTGGGGCAGATGGATTACGAAATGCCCCTGGTGGAAAAGGAGGAAATACCCGAAATATTGGAGCATTTCGGTGCGAAGCTGGCCTGGGGCCGGCTTCCGGAAAATCCGGGGGAGATTGTCCTGGACAATCTCTCGATGAAGAATAATGATTTTGTACCGGGCGGATATTTCAATGAGAAAAATTATGCCCAATACTATACGATTGTCGGGGTGATCGACTGCGATACTTATTTCGGCTGCGGCATTCCGGCAGAGGAGTGGAATGCGCGGCCCGCTGTTTTTGTGCTTTCGGAGGGCATCGACGATATGTCGGCAGTACTGCATGAGATCGGCATTGACGTCCGGGAAAATTACGATACGGTGCTGGATGTAAAATGGGGCGAGAAATATTTGAAGGAGGAAATTGTCGACGTGATCGGCAATTCCACCCGCTTTATCTATGCGGGTATCGTTGTCCTGATGCTGATTTCCCTGACCGTTGTCTACACCACCTACCTGCGCGACCGTCACAATGAATGGTGCCTGTACTGCTCGATCGGCTATTCGCGCAGAACCATCTATGGTGCCGTTGTGCGGGAGCTTTTATTCACCTTCGGCGCGGCCCTGGTGCAGGGAGGGATTGTCAGTCTTTTGTCGGCGCTTCTTTTAAACAGCGCCATGGTGGAGCCGCAGGGATTAAAATGCAGGCTTCTTCATCCCAAAACGGCGGCCGAAATTTTATGTATCTACGCGTTTCTGTTCGGAATTCTGCAGATTCCGGTGAGATACGCACTCTGCAGGATACGTACCATCGACGCGATGGAGGATGATCTGTATTAGGGGAAGCGCTGATGAAAGCGTTTCCATCGAGACATGCGGAATATGCTTTCGAGAAATGTTATGTGCAGAATATCAGAAATGGAT
>CAMWWR010000024.1 GCA_947178045.1 uncultured Clostridia bacterium | reverse complement strand
TCTCACGACGGTGCGCGTCGGAAACACGAGGCTCGGCAAACGGCTTGCCTGCCAGCTGTTGTTCCGGCTGGATCACCCGGAGCTGCCGGCGGAGACGGTCACGGTGGATACGGAGATCGTTTTTCGCGAATCCTCGAACAAATTCTGTAAGGGCCCGTAAAAGTACAGAAAATAAAGCGGCATCTGGAAAAAATCAATAAGCCGGCAGCGCCGGCGCGCAAAACAGAAAAAAGGTATCTGTGCATATTTCACAAAAAAATTCTTGCCGAAAACGTATTAGTATGATATCATGATTGTTGGTATCATTTTGTTAATTGTCTAAATTGTTGGTATTCCCGCCGGGCACGCAGCAAAAAATTGTGCCGAATGCACGGCGAAGGAAGCCATGCAGCATTGAGAAAATGATATATGCGGAAGGACCGCGACGGACGGGAACTGTCCGGGCGGCGCCGCAGGAAAGCCGCAGTATGCGGAGTAAGGTAAAAAATGATCAGGAAAAAGAAAACGAATACCATATACATATCAATTCTGCTCGCGGCCGGCCTGACGGCGGCTTCGTGCGGGAAGGAGGGCGCGGGGGAGCCGCAGGGCGGCACGGGAGCCCCGGCGCAGCCGAGTGTGACAGAGTCCGCACAGGGTGGAGCAGAAAATATAACAGAGCCCGCGGCGCAGCCGACACAGGTCGGGCAGGAGGTTCCAATGCCGACGGTCGTACCGGTCGTCACGGCGCCGGATGCCCGCTATGAGGCGGAGGACGGGACGCTTTCCGGAAGTGCCAGGGTGGAAAGCGGGAAAAATGGTTTTACGGGGAGCGGCTATGTCGGCGGTCTGGAGAACGACGGGGACGCCTGTACCTTTTTGGTGGATGTGGAGCAGGAGGGCTTTTACGACCTTGAGTTCGTGACGGCCTCACAGGGCGGACAGAAGGAAAACTACGTTTCCGTGGACGGAGAGATGATCGGGACGCTGAGCTCGGTATCGACGGATTTTGAGACTACGGTGCTGGAGCGGACTTATCTGACGGTGGGACAGCATGAGATTACCGTCTCAAAATACTGGGGGTGGATCTGTGTGGATGCGCTTGTTCTGAGCGCTTCGGAGGCGCTTCCGGAGAATCTGTACAAGGTGGAGGCGAAGCTGGTCAACCCGAACGCGTCCGACAATGCAAAGCGCCTTATGAAGTATCTGACGGATATTTACGGAAAGCAGATCCTTTCCGGGCAGTATTGCGACCAGGGGATGTACGGGATGGAGCGCGCGGCGATCTGGCGGACGACCGGCGGGGAATATCCGGCAGTGCTCGGGCTTGACATGATCGAGTATTCGCCTTCGCGGGCGGCGAACGGCAGCACCTCAAAGGCGATCGAGTACGCGCTCGAGTACTGGGAGGCCGGCGGCATTGTTACCTTTGCGTGGCACTGGAACGTGCCGGAGAAATACCTGACGGATATATGGTGGCGGGGCTTTAATACGGATGCGACAAATATCAGCCTCGCAAAAATTATGAACGGCGAGGACGAGGAGGGCTACGAGCTTCTGCTCTCGGACATTGACGTGATTGCCGGACATCTGAAGCGTCTGCAGGAGGCGGACGTCCCGGTGCTGTGGAGGCCGCTGCACGAGGCGTCGGGCGGATGGTTCTGGTGGGGAGCCTCCGGGCCGGAGGCATATAAGCAGCTGTATGTGCTGCTGTACGACAGACTGACAAATTACCACGGGCTCAACAACCTGATCTGGCTGTGGAACGGCCAGTCGGCGGACTGGTATCCGGGAGATGAATACGTCGATATCATCGGCGAGGATCTGTATCCGGGGGAGCGGGTGTACACCTCGCAGGTAAAAAAATATCTTGAGGCCGCGGCATATTCGAACGAGAGGAAAATGGTCGTGCTCTCCGAGAACGGCTGCCTGTTCGATCCGGATCTTGCCATCCGGGACGGCGCGATGTGGGGCTTTTTCGCCACCTGGGGCGGCGAGTTCGTGCTGAGGAGCAGCGGAATGAACCGCCTCTCCGAGCAGTATACGGAGGAGGAGATGGTGCAGAAGGTATACGAGCATGATGCGGTGATCAATTTTTCGGAGCTGCCGGATCTGAAGAATTATCCGCTTCCGTAACCGGCCGGCGTACCGCTTCGCCCGCATTTTGCGAAGAAGCTCCGGGAAAGGGGGCTGCGGGCCGGCAGGACGCTTCTGCGGACGCTCTGCAGGAAAGGGGTAAGAGTTTGGGAGGCTTTTTTTCGTCGGAGGGCCCGGTGTTCCAGCTTCTGGACCGCATCGGTCATCTGATTTTGCTGAATTTTATATGGCTTTTGTGCTGCCTGCCGGTGATCACCATCATACCGGCGACAACCGCGTTCTACTATGCGACGATCAAATCCGTGCGGCGCGGGAGAGGATATCCGCTGAAGGAATACTGGGATTCGTTCCGAAGTAATCTGAAGCGCGGCATACCGCTTGATCTCGTGCTGGTGGCGCTGGGGCTGCTGCTTGTGTATAATCAGAGGGCAGCCGCGGCCGCGGGAACAAAAGAGGGCGCGGTGTTCTCGATGATTTATCTCGTTTTACTGTTTTTCTTCACCGGATTTGTAGTCTATATCTGTCCGGTGCTTTCGAGGTTTTCCATACGGGTGCGCAGGCTTGCCAGGATGGCATCCGGGATGGTATTCAGGCATCTGCCTGTTACGATATTGCTCGTCGCCGGGACTGTGGGCTGCGGGATGCTTCTCTTATCTGCGCTTCTGGTGACGGATCCGCAGCAGGGGGGAGCGGCTCCGGCGGCTGCGCTGGTACTGCTGCTGCCGGGCGGATGGTGCTATCTGTCCACGTTTCTTGTGGAGCCGGTATTGAAAAAATACATGCCGCCGCAGCCGGAGGGGGACAGCTCATGGTACTACGAATAACAAAGAAGGGGAGGATGTTGGGTATGAAAACGCGAAAAAGAATCGCCGCATTTTCACTTGTGGCAGCAATGATCATATCGCCGGTGACCACCGTGGAAGCAAAGACGGATATGGCGCTGGACGATTACGAGGAAATCGTCAGCACATATTCCATCGACGATACCATGCTCAGCTACGAGGAGTATGTGGCGCAGTTTCAGGACATCAGGCCGACCGATGAGTATGTCATCCATGCGGCGGACTATGTCCGGTATGTCGACGCCGCGGGGGTGGAGACGGAGCCGGTTGTCTGCGAGGATGGCGGGGCGGAATCCGGCCGCTCTGTCCGGACGGAGGAGCAGGGTCTGATCGAGTTTGAGGTCGATATCCGGACCGAGGGATTCTACGACATCGCCGTGAATTATTTTCCGACGGCGGGGAATTCGGCGGACATCCAGAGGGCGTTTTTCATCGACGGGAAGCTGCCTTACAATGAGCTGGCGCTCGTGGAATTCCAGCGTGTATGGAGAAACACGGTGACGGACACGGTGGTCAACAAGGACGGCGTCCTTGTGAAAAACTGGGTGAAGGACAATCAGGGCAACGACTTGAAGCCTTCGATGGCGGAGGAGCCGGAGTGGATGACCAGCTATCTCTACGATGCGGACGGCTATATCACAAGCAGGCTTTCGGTCTATCTGACCGCGGGGAAACACACGATCACGATCGTATCCCAGCGCGAGCCGATGCTGCTTGGTCAGCTGACGCTCGCAAACCCGCCGGCGGTTGCGGATTACGCGTCGCAGAAGGCGGCCTGGGATGCGGCGGGAGCCTCGGACACAACGGGGCAGTATATCCGCATCGAGGCGGAGAACGCGGTAAAGACCTCCTCACAGATGCTCTACCCGGTACAGGATCAGTCCTCCCCGGGCGTTTATCCTTCCAGCGCGAAAGAGCTTTTAAACAATACGATCGGCGGCAATTCCTGGCGGCTGGTAAACCAGTGGATCGAGTGGGAATTTGACGTGCCGGAGACCGGCTATTACAACATCGGGTTCCATGCCAGACAGAACTTTGTCAAGGGGCTCTATGTTTCCAGAAAGATTATGATCGACGGAGAGGTGCCGTTCGAGGAGCTCAGCGACTACGGCTTTACCTATTCGCAGACATGGCGGCTCGACACGCTTGAGAATGATGGCGGCGAGGCGTACCGGTTCTATCTTACGGCGGGGCGCCACACGCTGCGGATGCAGACGGTGCTCGGCGAGTTTTCCGATATTATCAGCAAGGTTTCTGACAGCATGACGCAGCTGAATGCGATCTACCGCAAGATCATCCGCATCACAGGCGTGACGCCGGACGCGTACCGCGATTACCAGATCGAGGCGTCGCTGCCGGAGATCAAGGGCGAGATGGAAGCCGTCATGGTCCAGATCGACGAGGTGATAAAGGAGCTGCGGGCCGTTACGGGCAAGAGCAGCGACAAGGAGACGGCGCTCATCACGATGCGCGACCAGCTCGAGGAGCTTGTCAAAGATCCGGAGCGCTTCGTCAAGGTCATTTCGTCCTACAAGATCAACGTCCGCGCGCTCGGCACATGGGTGAATACCGCGCTCGAGCAGCCGCTGCAGCTCGACACGATCTATGTTTACTCCCCGGGCCAGAAGGTGACGACGGCGAACAACGGTTTCTGGAAGAGAATCCTGTATGAGTTTACAAGACTGTATTATTCGTTTATCGTCGATTACAACCAGATCGGCAATGTTGCCGCAGGCGATGCACGCTCGATTACTCTGTGGGTCGGGTCGGGCCGCGACCAGGCGAACGTCATCAAGTCGCTGATTGATAAAACCTTTACAAGCGAGAAGGGCATCAGCGTCAACGTCATGATCGTCGATATGGGTACGCTTCTGCAGGCGACGCTCGCCGGGCAGGGGCCGGACGTCGCGATTCAGGTCGGCAATGACCTGCCGATGAATTACGGCCTGAGAAACGCCGTGGCGGATTTGAGCCAGTTTGAGGATCTGGATGAGGTTGTCAGCCGTTTCTACCCGAGCGCGATGGTTTCGTACCAGTTTGGCGGCGCGACCTACGGTCTGCCGGAGACGCAGACGTTCCCGATGATGTTCTACCGCAAGGATATTTTGAAGGAGCTTGGCCTTGAGGTTCCGAAGACATGGGATGAGGTCAAGGTTGTCATGACGGTTTTGAGCAAAAACCAGATGGAGATCGGTATGCTTCCGGGCGAGAACGTGTTCGCGATGCTGCTCTACCAGAACGGCGGCGTCTACTACAACGAGGATGCGTCCCGCTCCGCGCTCGATTCCGACGAGGCGATCAACGCGTTCAAGGAATACTGCGAGTTCTACACCGATTACAAGCTGGATCAGTCCACGGTCGTGGATGAGCGCTTCCGCCTTGGCGAGTGCCCGATCATCATCGCCGACTACACGCTGTACAACAACCTGCAGGTATCCGCGCCGGATATCAAGGGTCTGTGGGGCATGGCCCCGGTGCCGGGCGTCAAAAACCCGGACGGCACGATCGGCAATGCGGTCGGCAGCTCCGGCCAGGCGTGCGTCGCCATGAAGGAAAACAGGGATCTGGAAGCTTCGTGGGAATTTTTGAAATGGTGGACCTCCGCGGACACGCAGATTTCCTACGGCCGTGAGATGGAGTCGCTGATGGGTGCGGCGGCGCGTATCGCGACCGCGAACATCGAGGCATTCCAGGCGCTGCCGTGGCCGAACACGGAGCGCGACGCGCTGATGAAGCAGTTCGCGCAGGTGCAGGGAATCCCGCAGGTGCCGGGCGGCTACTTCTCGTGGCGAAATGTCAACAATGCGTTCTACCGCGTCACGACCGAGAGCGATTCCGTGTCGCCGCGAGAGGAGCTGATGGATAAGGTGCTCCTGATCAACGCGGAGATTGATTACAAGCGGGAGGAATTCGGGCTGCCGCTTTACAAGGAAAATAAATAGAGGGGGAGGGAGCTTTGGATGGCAAAGAATACTGAAACTGTACCGGCAGCTGAAAACAAGGCGGCGGCCGCGGCTATGGATGCGAATCTTGAGAAGGCGAAAAAGCAGGGCAGGCTCTGGTTCCGCATCAAGAGGAACAAAATCTCCTACATCATGCTCGCGCCGTACCTGATCCTGTTCACCTTTTTCACGATCGCGCCGGTGCTTGTCTCGATGGGTTTTAGCTTTACCTATTTCAACATGCTGGAGGCTCCGACGTTCGTCGGCTGGAAAAACTATATCAAGCTGTTTCTCGACGATGATATTTTCATGATCGCGCTCAAGAACACGCTTCTGTTTGCCGTGATCACCGGGCCGGTCAGCTACATCCTGTGCGTGCTGTTCGCCTGGATCATCAACGAGTTCCGCGGGAAGATGAGAGCGTTTTTGACGCTGATCTTCTACGCGCCGTCGATCTGCGGCCAGGCGTACCTTGTCTGGAACATCATCCTGAACCCTGGGCGCACCGGATGGCTCAACGGTATGCTGATCAAGTGGGGCTTTATCGACGAGCCGATCCTCTGGATGCAGACGGAGAAATATGTGCTTCCGGTGCTCGTCATCGTGCAGCTGTGGCTGTCGCTCGGCACAGGCTTCCTCTCGTTCATCGCCGGTCTTCAGACCGTGGATAAGTCGCTGTATGAGGCGGCCGCGATGGACGGCGTGAAGAACCGCTGGCAGGAGCTCTGGTATGTCACGCTGCCTTCGATGAAGCCGCAGCTCATGTTCGGCGCGGTCATGCAGATCACGCAGTCGTTCGCGGTGGCGGACATCTCGATCCAGCTCGCCGGCAACCCGTCGGTCAACTACGCGGGCGCGACGATCGTCACGCATCTGCTCGACTACGGCACGACGCGGTTTGAGATGGGCTATGCGTCGGCGATCGCAACGGTTCTGTTCCTTTTAATGGTTGGGACAAACAAGCTTGTACAAAAAATATTAGGAAGGGTGGGGGAGTAATTGGCAGAAAAAGCGGGATACAAAAAACCGAAAAAAGTAAATTACAAAAAGCAGAAGCAGCTCAACCGCTCGAAGGCCGGAAACGGATTGCTTTTCTTCCTGATGTTTATCTGCGGCGTCTTTATGGCATTGCCGCTTGTCATGATCGTCAATAACGCGATGAAGCCGCTGGATGAAATTTTTCAGTATCCGCCGAAGATTTTTGTAAAGAATCCGACATCGGAGAACTTTACCGACCTGTTTGTTCTGATGAACGATTCGTGGGTGCCGTTCTCGCGGTACATACTCAACACGATTATCATCACGGCAGGCGGCACGATCGGCCATGTCATCGTGGCATCGTTCGCGGCATATCCGCTCGCGAAGCATCAGTTCCCGGGCAAGAAGATTATATTCAGCCTGGTCGTGCTCTCGATGATGTTCTCGTACACGGTTACGCAGATACCGAACTATATGATCATCACCTGGCTTGGCATGAACAATACATACCTCGCGGTTATTTTGCCGCCGTGGCAGTACGGCATGGGCCTCTACCTGATGAAGCAGTTTATGGAACAGATTCCGGACTCGCTGCTCGAATCGTCGCGGCTTGACGGCGCTTCGGAGTTCAAGACGTTCTGGACGATGGTCATGCCGAACGTCAAGCCGGCCTGGCTGACGCTCGCGATCTTCCAGTTCCAGCAGATGTGGGCGCAGACCGGCAATCAGTTTTTGCGTAGCGAGGAGCTTAAGCCTCTGCAGTACGCATTGCAGCAGATTACGGCGGGCGGTACGGCGAGAGCCGGCGCAGCAGCCGCGGTTTCCTTTATCATTGCGGCAGTGCCGATCATTTTCTTCCTGATCTGCCAGAGCAATGTCATCGAGACAATGACCACGTCCGGTATGAAAGACTAAGGAGGGGGGACATGAAAAATATGAAATCAAAAGCAAAGCTTTGGAAAAAAATCATGCTCGCAGTCCTTTCCGTCTGCCTTCTGACGCCGGAGGTCGCAGTCCGGGCGGACAGCACCGTGCCGTATGATTCCTACAACTACGATTATTGGGAAGATATTGTCTTTACTCCGGCCCCGTACATCCCGGATACCAGTGTTTCCGGTACGACGATCGGCGTGGGAAGCTTTTTGAGCCCGCAGGATCTGTGCGTGTCGCCGGGCGGAAATATCTACATCGCGGATACGGGCAACCACCGGATCGTGGAGGTTGACAGCAAACTTTCAAGTGCAGTTCGCGAGATCAATGGTTTTGTCCGCGATGGCGTGCAGGAGAAGTTCAACCAGCCGAACGGCGTGTGTGTTTCCCAGAATGGGCAGATCTATATCGCGGATTCCGAGAACCACCGCATTGTCGTGCTGGAGGAATCAGATCTCTCCTTTGTCAAGATCATCGAGAATCCGGAGGCGGATGTATTGCCGGAGAACTTCTTGTTCGTACCGCTGAAGATTACCGTGGACTACGCAGACCGCGTTTACTGCATCGCAAAGAATATGTTCCAGGGCATCATGGTATTTGAGCAGGACGAATTCACGGGATTCTTCGGCACGATCGAGGTGAACGTGTCCGTGTGGGATAAGATCTGGAGAAAGCTTTCGACGAAGGCCCAGAGGAGCAAACAGCTTCTGTTCATCCCGACCGAGTTCACCGGCATCGACATCGACCAGAAGGGCTTTGTCTACGCATCCAATGTTGATACATGGGGAAAGCAGGCGGTCCGCTGCCTGAACCCGAAGGGGCAGGATGTCATCCGCAAGGGCGAGAACGGGAATGTCGGCGGGGATCTGGTCACGAGCGGCACATCGGACTACAGCGGCGTATCCAGAATCGTCGATGTCGTGTACCGCGACAAGGGGATCTACTCTCTGCTGGATTCCAGGCGCGGGCGTATTTTCACCTACGACCACGAGGGAAACCTTCTCTATATTTTCGGAGGCCTTGGAACGCAGGCCGGCACGTTCACGACGCCGGTGGCAATCGAGGCGGTGGGCGATAAGGTTATCGTGCTGGATTCCTACCGCAAGGAACTCCTCGTGTTCAAGGAAACGCCTTACGGGAGGCTGATCAACGAGGCGGTCGGGCTCCGCTATGACGGCGACGAGACGCTGGCGGTCGATATGTGGAAGCAGGTGCTCATGCTTGACGAGAACAATGAGCTTGCCAATGTCGGCATCGGAAAGGCGTATCTGACAGCCGGGGACAATGAGAGGGCGATGAAATACTTAAAGCTCGGGATGAGCCGCCAGTATTATTCCGTCGCCTACCGCAGATACCGCAACGAATTCCTGAAAGAATATCTCGGCTATATCCTGACCGGACTGCTGGCGGTCATCGTGGCGGTTGTCTTTGTCCTGAAATACCGCAAGAAGAAAAAGGGAGTCTATGAGGAGGAGGGAGGTGCGTTTGACGTATGAGTAAGTATTTCTCGAAGGCGAAGGTCAAATATATGTTTTATACGCTGACGCATCCGATGGACGGCTTCTATGAGATCCGTCACCGGGAGCGCGGGAGCGTGCCGCTCGCGGTAGTGTCCGTGATACTTTTCTCGCTTGTCTACTCGATGAACAAGATGGTGGCGAGCTTTATCGTAAATGATACCGATCCGCGTACCGTGGACAGCCTGGATAACCTGGGCGGCGTGCTGCTTTTGTATCTTCTGTTCTGTGTCGGCAACTGGTCGATCACCTGCCTGCTGAACGGGGAGGGCAGATTGAAGGATATCGCAACGGCGCTCGGCTATTCCCTTGTTCCGATGACGCTCTGCTATGTGCTCGCGACGTTCGTGTCGCAGTTTGTCGCGCAGAATGAGGAAGGGTTTTACACGATCATCATCACGATCGGGACGGCGTGGACGGTGCTGCTCGCGATGTCGGGCATCATGATCGTGCACAATTACTCCCTGGCAAAAACCATGCTGACTTTGGTGCTGACCATCATCGCGATGCTGATCATCGTGTTTATCGTGATGATGCTCTCGGATCTGGTCAATCAGGTTTACGGCTTCATCTACAGTATCTATACGGAAATCTTGTTCCGGAACTAAGGGGGTGCGAGCATGAAAAAAATGAGTACAATCAAGAAGATCATCCTGGGCATCGTATCCGTAGCGGTTTTGATCGGGATCGTATATTTATCGTACACTCTGATACATTATCGCTTTTACCGGGACTATCAGGACTATCTTCTTGAGAATGAGCCCTATGAGGAGGGAACAGAGTTTCAGGCGTTAAGCGATGCGGCGCCTTCCGTGGAAGGCATGGTTCTGGCGGCGGAAAACGAGAGCCTCAAGCTTTACATCAACATGGAGACGGCCGATACGGCAGTGTACGACAAGCGGACGGGGCACACGGTCTATTCCAATCCCCCGGCTGCGGATGCGGATCCGGTTGCGAGCGGCCTGAATAAGAATTACCTGAAATCCCAGTTTGTTCTGGATTATTACAACCAGAACCGGAAAAGCACGACCTACGATTCCTACAGCTACAGTACCTCGCGCGGACAGTTTGAGGTGCAGGCCATCCCGAACGGTCTGCGGGTATTGTACACGCTCGGCGATATGGAGAGCAAGACCGGAATCGTGCCGCTCTACATCACATCGGAGCGTCTGGAGAGTTTTCTTTCCAAGGTGGAATCCAAGAAGCAGGCGAGTGATGTGCGGAACCGTTATACGACGGATTCTGACATTGACGGCTTTTTGATGCTGCCGGAGAGCGTCCAGAACGCGCCGGCCACCCTCCGCAAAATGAACGCCACCCTGGAGGAAGCAGGTTACACACAGGAGGACTTCATCGCGGATATGGAAGCGGCCGGGGCGGAGGGGGCGGAACAGATCTTTTTCGTGGTTCCGCTTGAGTATACGCTGAACGGGGATAAGCTGATGGTGCGCGTGCCGGTTTCCCATATCGAGGAGAATGGCGGCGGTATGATTTACCGCATGCAGCTGCTCCGGTACATGGGCGCGGCGGGAGTCGATGAGAACGGCTACCTGCTCGTTCCGAACGGCGCGGGCTCAATCATCTACTTTAATAACGGGAAGAAGGATGCGAACGAGTACAATCAGTTTGTCTACAACATCGATCCGGTTTCCGCAGAGTATCTGGTCCGCGAGAACACGGAACAGATCCGCATGCCGCTCTTCGGCATGTATTACGAAAATACACACACCGGCGTTTTTGCAGTGATTGAGAAGGCGGACAGCCAGGCCTCCATCACGGCGGATATTTCCGGGAAGCTGAATTCATACAAC